>CAVFHY010000005.1:13152-43870 GCA_963622445.1 Bacteroidaceae bacterium | reverse complement strand
GCACTCCCATAGCACTCATGACTCATATAAGGGTTTTATAGCACTCTTGAAGCACTCCTATTCCCACCAAATAGGTTCCATTTTCTGTTCGCATACTTTGAGCGAAGGAACATTCGCGTTCCCTTCAACTTTTTGTGTTGCATTTGTCCTTGGAAGTTCTCTCTCTCCTCCCCTGTTCCAGTATCCTTCACAAGGAGATTGATTTTTGAGTACTGAAAAATGGCGTTTCTAAATGGAAACTACATAAAATCGCCTCTATCGTACCGCCTCGATACCGCCACAATGTGCCATACAAATACACCAAAGCCCTCCCGCTGAAGCGGAAAGGCTCTTTTCACGTGGCGGGAAACCGGACGAAACCGGTTCCTGCTTTGGGAACGGGCTTATTCTTCCACGATAGTGGCGGCTTTCAAATCCTCGTAGAAGTGTGCGTGTGCGGTGTACTGGTACGGCATAATCCACAGATAGGCAATACCGAGCGTGAAAACACCGAGTATGTACCAGCCGAGGAAAGTCAGGTCAAGCACGAACAAATCCCACTTGTGTCCGCGCATCATCTCGCGGCTGGTGCGAAGAGCTTCTGTGGTGGTCAGCTCGGGGTAGTCGCGGAGCAGATAGGGCACCATTGCGTAGGCGTATTGCAGCACGATTGCACCGATAAGGAGGGTTACTATGCCCAATGCCACTTCTGCCAATGTAGCGAGCAGCAGGGCGGGTACGCTGCGTGCGTAGTCTTTGGTGAAATAGTTCAATCCGTCGCGCAGGGTGCCGTTGCTTTCGTTGCGGCAGAGCGACAGCAGACTGTTTGCGGCACCGTATTGCATGGGCATGGTAAGCAGGATGCTGACCAGTACACTTGCACCGGAGAGTGTGCCGAGCAGTATGGTTTCGCAGGGCGATACAAACTCCGTAGAGCCGCTGAGGACGAGGGGAACAATCATGATAATCAGATACAGTACTGCGCTTTCGTTCCATGCGCCGTGTAGTGTTTCGCGTGCCATTGCACGATACTCAAAAGAGGACTTCATAATGGTGTGTAAATTAGTAAGTTAATATGCAATACTGGATGGCTGCCGTTGCCGGGAGTTCGCTCCTCGTTTACCCCAACTTGGAGAGTGCCAAATCCTCTTTCCGTGTCATTTCTGCTTTGGTCTCCGGGGTTTTGTCGCCTTGCCCCGTGAGGTGCAGCACGCCGTGAATAAGGATACGGCACAGTTCCTGTTCCGGTGTCGCTCCCACTGCCTCGGCATTCGAGCGCACGGTGTCGAGAGAGATGAATATATCCCCGCTCAGTGTCCCTTCCGTGGCGTAATCGAAAGTGATGACATCGGTATAGTAGTCGTGTTGCAGAAACTCACGGTTGACGGCGAGTATCTTCTCGTCCGAGCAGAGGATATAGGTTATCTCTCCCGTGGCGTACCCGTAATCCGCCGCCACGCTGCGTATCCACCGTGTAATCCGCCGTGGTTCCAACCCCACGCTCTCCAACCGGTAAGGTACGAGTGTTCCCCCTTTGTCGTATGTAAGGAATTGTATCATAAGTTGTTAGTGGAAAAATATATACCCCAGTAGGATAGCCGCCAGCATACCGCAGAAATCGGCTATCAGCCCGCATACCACGGCGTAGCGGGTATCTTTTATATTCACACTGCCGAAATAGACGGCGAGGATATAGAAAGTGGTGTCCGTGCTGCCCTGTACGATGCTCACGAGACGCCCGACGAAACTGTCCGCCCCGTACTGTACCATTGCATCCACCATCAGCCCTCTCGCCCCGCTGCCCGAGAGCGGACGCATCAGTGCGGTCGGCAGTGCAGGAACAAAGTCCGTGTTTATGCCAAGCAGTGCAAAGAACCAGCCGATTCCCGCAACGAGCATATCCATTGCCCCGCTGGCACGGAACATACCTACCGCTACAAGCATGGCAATCAGGTACGGGATAATCCCAACGGCTGTCTGAAAGCCGCCCTTTGCCCCGTCGATAAAGGCGTCGTAGACATTGATATGCCGTACGAGCCCTGCGATGATAAACCAGCATATCACGCCCAATAGTAGTACGGCGGCGAGTATGGCGGACCACTTGCTCACTACTTCTTGCGGCAGGGACAGTGCGCCCCAGAGTACCAGCCCAACGAAAAGGGTCAGCCCTCCGAGCGTGCCTAACACCACCCGGTTGAAGAGGTTGATATGTTGTGCCACCGCCACCGAGACAATGCCCGCCAGGGCGGCAAAATAGGTGGCGAGCAGGATAGGCAGAAAGACATCGGCGGGGTTCGCTGCCCCGAGTTGCGCCCGATAGGTCATGATGCTCACGGGTACGAGCGTCAGCCCGCTGGTTACGAGTACGAGGAACATAATCATCGGGTTGCTTGCACGGCTCTTGTCCGTGTTCGTCTCTTGCAACTCCCGCATTGCCTGGAGCCCGAGCGGAGTGGCGGCATTGTCTATACCGAGCATCGTGGCGGAGATATTCATCAGCATACTGCCAAAAGCAGGGTGGTCTTTCGGCAGTTCGGGGAAGATGCGCGTGAAGAACGGGCTTACCACTCGCGACATCTGCCGGATAACGCCCGCCTGTTCGCCTATTTTCATAATTCCCATCCAGAGTGAGAGTACACCTGTCAACCCCAACGAGATTTCAAAACCCGTTTTGGCACTCGAGAAAGTGGAGTTCAGTATGGTCGAAAAAATATCGGTCTGCCCGAAGCAGAATGCTTGTACCGCGCCTACGACAACCGCCAGCAGGATAAGGGCAACCCATATATAGTTCAAAATCATGCCGCAAAGGTACAAAAAAACAGCCTATCTTCCAAAGAAAAGAGATTTTAGACGCTACTTTTTGTCAAAAGGTTGCATAAATAAAAAAAAATCACTACTTTTGCCGCCCGTATGATACAGAAAAACACAGGTTTTCGGGTGGTGGCATTCCTTCGCCATTGGTGTGCGGCGTGGAACACGGGTGGCGAGGGAATCCACTCCCCTTACCTCTTCTATATGGTGCGTATGCTCTTTTACGACCGTCATGCCTACTATTGTTTTGCCCCAATAGAGCGGGAACGGTGTGCGCTGCTTTCTTCTGTGCGAACGGTTACGGTGCAGGATTTCGGTACGGGTGCGAGCCTGCGGGGCGATACCTATACGCAGTCTGTCCGTGCGATAGCCAAGAGCAGTCTCGAGCAGCCCAAGATAGCGCAACTGCTTTTCCGTTTGGTTGTTTTTCTCGGACACGAAGCCGCCCGTCCGCTCGAGGTGGTTGAATTGGGTACATCATTGGGAATTACCACCGCCTATTTGGCCTCTGCTGACAGCCGCAACCGTATTACTACTTTCGAGGGAAGCCCCGCCATAGCCGAGGTAGCCCGTCGGGTCTGGCAGCGTTTGGGCATAACCAATATCCGCCTCGTGGAGGGCAACCTTGACGACACCCTCGGCAATACCCTTGCCACTCCTTGCACCGATACACTCCACTGTCCCTCTCATACTACTTCGGATATGCTCTCTTCGGTTTCCGAAAAGGCCGGTGCTTCCTCCGGAACGGTGGCTTCTCAAAAGAGACAAATCGATTTGGCCTACATAGATGCCAACCATACCGAGTGCGCCACATGGCGTTATTTTACAAGCCTGTTGCCGTTCGCGGGCGCGAAGAGTATCTTTGTAATAGACGATATACACTATTCACCGCAGATGGAGGCGGCATGGCGTCGTATTTGCGCCCACGAGGCAGTAACCACGACGATGGACTTGTGGTCTGTGGGGATAGTCTTTTTTGACCCTCACTACCTCCGCAAGCATTACCGCTTAAGGGTATAGTACCACTCGATTTCCTAACCCCTCGGAGAGGGGGCTTTCGAATGCGTTTGTGGTATGGACATTCCTGTCCGCGACAAGTGAACCGCCATGCTCAACCGTCCAGACAATGCAATTAGAACAAATAGAACACAATACAAACGAATAACTCACCATCCCTCTGTATCTCCCTCTTTGAGGGGGAGGAAGTTTCTCTTATGATTTACACAAAGACAGGCGACAAGGGGCAAACCTCTCTCGCCGATGGAACACGGGTAAGTAAGGCAGATGCCCGTTTGGAGACCTATGGTACTGCCGACGAACTGAATGCATGGGTAGGTATGTTGCGCGCTGCGTTGGAGAACTATCCGACGCTTGCGTTGCGTCCGGGGGCTCTCGCCGACCCGCAGGCATTGTTGGATATTGACGAACATCTGCTTTGGGTGCAGAACCGCCTCTTCAATCTCGGTGCCTCGCTCAGTGCCGCCCCGGGCGAGTGGATAACCGCTGCCGATACCGCACGGTTGGAGCATTGGATAGATGCCATGCAGGCCGACCTGACACCTGTGCGGGCGTTCGTTCTTCCCGCAGGCAATGAACTCGTTGCCCGTTGCCATATCTGCCGCACCATCACCCGCCGCCTCGAACGGCTGATGGTCTCCCTGTCCCAAGCCGAAGCCATCCCGAATCCAGAGCAGAAACCCGACCAGCCAAAAGAAACCGACCCGAAACAGAAATATCCCCAAGCCGAGGAATGCTGCTTCGTCAATCGTTTGAGCGACTATTTCTTTGTTCTCTCCCGTTGGTCAGGTGAGCATACACACGCCCCCTTGGAGGTGTGGCAGAAATAAGAATAGGGGTAGCAGTCTTTCCATAGTGTAAGGGGCACAGAACGGGGCTTGGTGGGCAACAGTCATTATGTTACGGAGAGTCGTTAATTATGCGTTTTATGCTATAAAACAGCAAAAATACGAAAATAATGTCGCGAAAGTTTGCAAGTACAGAAACTTTTTACTACTTTTGCACGATAATTTCGATGGAGTGTACCCGGATGGGTCGGATTGCCGTGTGTATATGTGCCTTGCAATGGATGTAATACACTGGTAATGAATGCACTCGAGTTAGTGGAATTAGTAACCGATAAACGACTATGTACTGGACTTTGGAGTTAGCATCTAAATTAGAGGACGCGCCTTGGCCTGCTACCAAGGACGAATTGTTGGACTATGCCAACCGTATCGGTGCGCCTATGGAGGTGATAGAGAATCTACAGGAATTAGAGGACGATGAGGAGGAAGTATACGAGAGCATCCTCGATATTTGGCCGGATTATCCTACCAACGATGAGGACTTTTTCTTCAACGAGGAAGAGTATTGACAAAGCTGAAATAGTATTGAAATAGACGGAATCCAACGAAGTGAAAAGATATGTTGTTCTTCTCTTGACGGTCGTTTCGTGCGCAGTTGTCTATGCGCAGTTCGACCCGCAGTTGGGGCAATATATGTATATGCAGACCGCCTACAACCCCGCAGCGGCGGGCGAGGGCAATATGATGAAAGTGGCAGGTGCGCATCGTATGCAATATATCGGTATCGACAATGCACCGATGACGACCTGGTTCTCTTTCGCTTCGCCGTTTGTGATAGGCAAAACACGCCACGGAGCGGGTATCCGCTTTATGAACGACCGTTTCGGCCTGTTCTCCAACCAAGCCCTCTATGCCGATTATGCCTATCGGCAGAAGTTGGGTAAGGGCTACTTAAGTGTAGGTGTGGATTTGGGGTTTATCAATGTCGGCTTCAGGGGCGACAGTGCGAACCTTAAGAGCCTGAGCGGCTCCGATTATTTTTCTACCGACGATGAGCGTATTCCTACGGGGTCGGAGTCGGGTATGAAATTTGATATGGGGGCGGGCATCTACTACACAACGGGTACTTGGTGGGTAGGCGCAAGTTACAGCCACCTTACGATGCCGACGGTCGAGTTGGGCGATTATGCTTCGGTCAGGGTGCGCAGCACGATGTTTGTAGCAGGTGGGTATTACTATCGTTTCAAGAACCACCGTCAGTGGCAACTCAAGCCGACAGCGATGTTGATGAGCGATTTCCGCTCGTGGGACTTGAACCTGACGCTGATGTGCGAGTACAAAGACCGTTACCGTTGGGGATTGGGGTATCGCGTGGCGGGGAGTGTGAATATCCTGTTGGGGATAGATATCATCTCGGGGCTGCAATTAGGCTACACTTGCGAGTTCCCGACGAGCAAACTGATGCGGGAGAGTTATGGCTCGCACGAGTTGTACCTCGCCTATAGTTTCGACATCCTGAAGCCCCGCCGCACCAACAAGTACAAGAGCGTGCGCTATCTGTAGATAAAAGACCTCCTTCGTCTGTAGGACTGCTTGTTATGACCTATGGTCAGGCAAAAAAAAGAAACAAGAAATACAATAATATATCGTATGAAAGTAACAAAGATTCTTCCATTGGTTGCTCTTGCGGCGGTTGTTGCAAGTTGTAATCCGCCTGCAGGCGAGTTGGTGGGAGCGCAGAAATCGACGGCCTTCAACGAGGCTAACCCTTACGGCATGGTGTTCATTAAGCAAGGGTCGTTTATGATGGGTGTCAATACCCAGTCTGCTATCTTCGAACAACCGGACAACATCATGATGGCTACCGTGGAGTCTTTCTGGATGGACCAAACTGAGATTACCAACAACGAGTATAAGCAATTCGTCAACTGGGTGCGCGACTCTATTGCCCGGACCTACCTCGTGGCTGCGGGACGGACCGAGTTCGCCGTCCAACCAACGGATGAGGACTTTGATGAGGAGAATTTCGTACTCAATTGGAAGACTAAGATCCCTTGGGGCAGCAAGGACGAAGATGTACGCGATGCCCTTTCGCCTATGTTTTATTCCGACGGTACGATGAAAACAACTTCTCTTCACTACCGCTACGAGTGGGTCAACTACGATGATGCGGTCAAGCAGAGCAATAAGTTCAATGTGGCTACCAGCAGTTATCCTGCGGGGGCTTCCGTGCGTGTCGATACATTCTGGATTGGCGATGACGGCGGCATTCTCGATAGTACGATTGTGCGTCCGCTCCACGAGCCGAGCGACTTGATTACCAAGAAAATTATCTGTATCTATCCCGACACCCTTGTTTGGCGTCGTGATTTCCAGTTCTCATTCAACGACCCGATGCTCCATATGTATTTCTCCCACCCGGGCTATGCCGACTACCCTGTTGTCGGTGTTACATGGGAGCAGGCGCATGCGTTCTGCAACTGGCGTACGAAGTTCTATAATGCGCACGCAACAGTGCCGGCACAGGAGTACCGCTTGCCCTCCGAGGCTCAGTGGGAGTATGCTGCACACGGTGGGCGTAAGATGGCGACCTATCCGTGGGGCAACAACTACGCACGGGATGGTAAGGGCTGTTTCTATGCAAACTTCAAACCCTATCGCGGTTCCTACAACGACGACACGGGAACAACTACCATGAAAGTGGCGCAGTTCATTCCCAATGATTTCGGCTTGTTCGATATGGCGGGCAATGTGGCAGAGTGGACAAACAGTGCTTACCAGACATCGTCCAACACCAATGTGCACGACCTTAACCCGGACTACTCGTATATGGCGCGTAAGGCCGATCCCGATATCTTGAAACGCAAGGTTGTTAAGGGCGGCAGTTGGAAAGATATCAGTTATTTTATGCAGTGCGGTGTGCGTACCTACGAGTACCAATACGAGAGTCGTCCTTATATCGGTTTCCGCTGCGTGCGTGCCTATATCGGCGAGTAAGTACAACCTACAGTGTGTCTATCGGGTACAAGGAAAGTACGGGAAATATAGTCTGTTTATTATATTAAGGTAAAAACGCTAAAACTTGAGTTTTATGGCAACAGAAGGGAAAGAAAAGAAAATCGGACCTTGGGGTAAATTTATGCATTGGTATGAGTCCTATCAAGGTAAGAATATCGTCAATATCGTCTATTCGGTCGGCGCTTCGGTCGTTATTATCGGTGCGTTGTTTAAGATTCTCCACTGGCCGGGTGCCAGTCAGGTGCTGATGATCGGTATGTTTACCGAGGCCTTCCTCTTTATCATCGGTGCGTTGGATAAGCCCCATCCTGAGTTCCATTGGGATAATGTCTTCCCGCAGTTGCTTTCCTATGGTGCAAACCCCGCTTTGCTCGAGGAGAAGTCCCACCAACCCCGTCCTACGCTGTTGGGCAGCGGTGATGGTGCTGCTGCTTCTGCGCAGGCTGTCGGTGGAAGTGCTTCGGCGGCTGTCCCCTCGCTCGGTGAGAAAGATATGGCATCGCTCAAAGACGGTATTGCCGGTTTAGCAAAGACGGCGCAGCAACTCTCCGAGTTGGGCAAGGTCGCTACTTCCGTTTCGCAGTTGGATACCAAGTTGACCGCTGCGGGTGCGGCTGCCGATAAGTTTGTCGCTTCCCAGGATTCTCTCTCTTCCGCTACAGCGCAGTTGGGCGCAACCCTTTCGTCTGCATCCTCTTCGCTGGGGACGGCATACGGTACTCTCCATACCGAGGCTGAGAATACCGCAGCAAGTGTCAAGGCATACCAACAGTCTATCGATGGTATCGGGACGAAGTTGAGTGCGTTGAACGCTATCTACGAACTCCAACTCACCACGCTCCAGGCACAGGTGGATGCCTATAAGGCACAGACCGAACTGCTCTCTGCCGTTTCCGGTCATGTCAACGCTATCAGCCAAACGGCAGCCGAGGCGGAGAAAAGCCATAGTGCCTATGCTGCGGCTTCGGCTACTCTCGCCAAACAGGTGTCTGACCTCAATAAGGTATACGGCAATATGCTCAACGCCTTGGCATAAACGGGACTGTAAGAGATATGCAACAATGGCGTAATACACGAAAACCTGTATGTTAATTCCTAATTCCTAATTGAACTATGGGTGGAGCAAAGAATTGTCCGGAAACCCCGAGACAACGGATGATAGGCATGATGTACCTGGTACTCACCGCCATGCTGGCGTTGAATGTCAGTACGGATATTCTGAACGGCTTTACGCTGGTAGATGATAGCCTACATTCTTCGATGGAAGCAACGGACAGCCGAAATACCAAACTGTACAACGATTTCAAGGCGGCTGCCGATCAGAACCCCGAAAAAATGCAGGAGTGGTACGACAGAGCCAAAGAGGTGGAGCATCGTGCCGACAGCCTGTATGATTATCTTCAGAATTTTAAGACGCAGATTGTCATCCTTGCTGATGGTCAGAAGAAGGTCGATGAGCGTATCGCCGCTACAGGCGATGCCACGCGCAAGATAGAGGGCAACTCGAACCTCGATGTGGCAGCCACATACGCTATTGTGCAGGGGAATGGTTCCGTGTTGCGTGATATGGTAGCGATGTACCGCGACTACCTGTTGGAGCTTACCGAAGATGACCCGGAACTCGAGAACGAGTTCCGTAAAGTACTTGCTACCGACCGCGGTTGGAACGCCCACGAGAAAGACTCGTGCGATTGGGAGGTGGCTGTGTTCGAGGGAATGCCTGTCGGTGCTTGTATTACTATCCTGACCAAGATGCAGAACGATGTCCGCACTACCGAGGGGCAGATGATTCAGTACCTCATGGATAAGACCGATGCGGGCGACTTGCGTGTGAATAAGTTGAATGCGTATATCATCCCGAAGTCCGACTATGTCATCCGCGGTGGTAAGTACTCGGCGCAGATTATTCTCGCCGCTGTCGATTCCACCCAACGCCCCGAGTACTATGTCGAGGGTATGCGTATTAACGACCACGGTATATACGAGGTCGTAGCCAATACCACGGGCGTGCGCAAGTTCCGCGGCTATATTGCTTATCTCAACCCCGCTACGGGTACTACGGAGAACCTTCCTTTCGAGAGCGAATATACCGTGGGCGAGCCTTCGGTTACCATATCGAACAATGACCTCAATATCATGTACCGTGGCTACGAAAACCAGTTCTCTATCTCCGTCCCGGGCGTGAGCAACGAGAAAGTGCGTGTCGAGGTATCGGGCGCAACGGCTACCCGCGACGGTGCGGTTTGGATCATCAAGCCTGGCGAGACGGCGAAGACCGTTACGATCTCCGTCCTTGCCGAGATGGAGGGCAAGATGCAGTCGATGGGTACGCGCGACTATCGTGTCAAGGCACTGCCCAAGCCGGGTGCGTATTTCAAGAGTGGCGAGACGGAGTATCAGGACGGGTTCATCTCCCGTAATGCCCTGCTCAATGCGGGGGCTACGGTCATCGCCAGTTATGGTCCCGATGGTCTGCTCGATTTGCCCTACCGTGTTACTTCGTTCCGCCTGAATATCAACGGTACGCTTACCGAGGCAAAGGGCAATAAGTTCTCTGCCGACCAGCGTACTCGTCTGGGAAAACTGAAGAAAGGCGCAACGGTCGTCATTACCGACATCCGTGCCCAAGGTCCCGATGGTAAGGAAGTGCGCTTGTCGCCGATCCCGCTGTCGCTTAACTAAACCACCCGTTCTTCGAACGCCTGCCGTTGTGCGAAAGTGCTGTTTCTCGTATGCGGAGCAGGTGTAGAACAGGGTGCCGCCCGTAGAAAAATTAACGAATCAAATCACAACAAGATAATGAAGAAATTCTGTATTATTGCCTGCTTCCTGCTTGGTGTTACTGCTGCCCAAGCGCAGCATCAGGTTCTCTCGTTCTTCGACGAGTTGGGTACTGCCCAAATCCGCACCGACGAGTATTCGAAGTCTCATGATACCATTATCAGCGTCTTCCATCGCATAGACGATGTCATCTGGTCAAGATATGTCTATCGCATCGTCGATATGCGCTATAAGCAGAATTACCAACTCTATTTCCCAACCAAGGCAGACGACCCTGACTATCGTAACCTCTTTAAGGTCATTACCGATGCCGTTATTGATGGTATGCCTATCTATGAGCGTGACCCTGAGACCATTAAGCCGACTTTTGCTACGCCCTTGTCCAATACCGACATCCCGTCGCTCTTTATGGCAGATGACCCTACGGCAGACTATTCCGATGACCCTACCCACTTCGATATTTCGCAGTCTTCGGCAATGTGTATCAACTACGACAGTGTCTCGGGCAAGTTCTCGTTCAACGACTATTCTTTTGCCGATATAGTGAAAAATCAGGTGAAGTATCTGATTCAGGAGGTTGTCTTCTTCGATAAGCACACCTCTCGTCTCTATACCAAGATTATGGCGATTGCCCCGCTCCACTCCGATAAAATTCAGGATAAAGAGAACATTATGACGGCACTCAACCAGTCCATTATGTTTTGGATCCCGTTCGACCAACTGCGTCCCTATCTGGCGATGCAGTATGTCATCCCCTCGCAGAACGAAACGCGTCGGGTTACTTTCGACGACTTTTTCCAGAAACGCCTCTATACTTCGTATATCGTAGGTGAGGGCAATATGTACAACCGCTATATTCCCGATTACGCCAAGACCGAAGAAGAGATTAAGAAGGAGCAACAGCGTATCGAAAAAGAACTGCTCGATTTCGAACAAGACCTCTGGGAATATTAATAAGAGAAAGGGCAGGAGTACTCCTGCTTTTTTTCGATTTTACCCTACGAAAAGCCACTATGTCTCATCCCCACCGCTTTTGGAATATGTATCTCACTACCGCCGTCAGCGTTACGCTGGTACTGTGCTTGGTGGGGTTGGAGTGCGTATTGCTGCTATCTGCTTCTTCGTTGCTTCAGCGTATGCAGGAGAATGTGACCATTACGGCAGTTCTTCGCAGCAGTGCCGACTCTTCGGGTCTTCAGCCCGATTCGCTGACGCTTGTCCGCTTCGAGTCTATGCTCTCGGCGGCAGACTATTGCAGCGATTTCCGTTATATCTCTGCCGACGAGGCACTCGAGGAACATATTGCCACACTGGGCGAAGATCCATCGCTTTTCTTGGGATACAACCCTCTCTCGGCGTCCTACGAGATTCACCCTACGGCAGCTTATGCCTCTCCCGATAGTATGCAGGTCATTGAGTCCTGCTTGACGGCATTGCCTTATGTGGAAAAAGTCTTGTACCCGCAAGACCTCGTGCGCTTGATGAGCAGCAATGTCTCACAAGTGTCTATTGCCCTGCTTGTCGTGGGTGTTGCCCTGCTTTTGATAGCCTTTGTACTGATATCCAATACCATTCGCCTGCAGATATACGCCCGCCGTTTCTTGATCAACACGATGACTTTGGTGGGGGCTACGGCGTGGTCTATCAAGTCGCCTTTTATTCGCCGTTATGTCGGTATGGGAGCGTTGTGCGCCGTTGTGGCAGCAGGTATTGTAGCCGCCGTGGTCTTCTATGTCAATCGGCGTTTGGGCGTTTTGCTCTTTGCTTATTCGTGGCAGAATATTGGCTTTGTCTGCGGTGTGCTTTTGCTGGTAGGTATCTTGATTACGCTCTTTGCCTCCCTCTTGGCAACGAGCCGCTATGTGCGTATGGACATCGATACCATGTACGAGATATAGGACTATATCGTCCTCACAAACAAATTATTATTTGGTAGTGCTTCGCTTGGTCGTCTGTGGCGACACACCACCAATGATACGCCACCTACACATCACTCAAATAGAAAGGAAAAGAACTATGAAACAAACTTTGCCTAAGAAGAATATCCTCTTGATAGGGGTTTCTTTCTTGATTATTATTCTCGGCTTCTGCCTGATGGCGGGTGCCCCGAGTACGGAAGTGTATAACCCCGACATTTTCTCGTTCCGCCGTATCACGCTCGGTCCGATGATTTCTCTCTTCGGCTTTATCTGCATGATATTTGCCATTCTTTGGCGCGGTAAGAAGAACGATACACCGGAGAAGAAATAAACGCAAACAACGCAAAGACCATGACTTGGTGGGAAGCATTGATACTTGGTATCGTGCAGGGGCTTACAGAGTTTCTGCCTGTCTCTTCGTCGGGACATTTGGAAATAGGGCAAGCATTGCTCGGTACGGCGGGTGAAGAGAACCTTCTTTTTGCTATCGTTGTCCATGCCGCTACGGTACTCTCGACGCTCGTTATTCTTTGGTCGGAGGTCAAGCGACTTTTCTTGGGTACTTTCACCACTACCCGTTGGAATGCCGAGAAAGACTATGTGGCGAAGATACTGCTCTCTATGGTGCCGGTCTTTATCGTCGGTATGTTCTTCAAGGAGCAAGTCGAGGAGTTCTTTGGTAGCGGGCTGTTGGTCGTCGGTATCTGCCTGCTCGTGACGGCGGTGTTGCTTTGCTTGAGCGAGTACCTAACCAAGCGGGTCTACACCAAAGGCGGACACGAGGTTACCTATCGTGATGCCATCATCATCGGTCTTTCCCAAGCCATAGCCGTCTTGCCAGGTCTTAGCCGCAGTGGTACGACTATTGCCACAGGGTTGCTCTGTGGCGTGAAAAAAGAGTCTGTTGCCGAATTCTCTTTCCTGATGGTGCTTATTCCTATCTTGGGCGAAGCCTTCCTGAGCCTCCTGGATATCCTGAAAGGCGAGGTTGTTGTTGAGATAGGTTGGTTGCCGTTGTTGGTCGGCTTTGTGGCTGCGTTCGTTACGGGTTGCCTTGCCTGCCGCTTTATGCTTGGGATCGTCCGTCGTCAAAAACTGATCTATTTTGCTGTCTACTGTTTGGTAGTCGGCGTGTTCGCCATTGTCTATGGACTTTGTTGAGGGGGAGATACTGGCGTTCGATAAGCCTCTCCACTGGACGAGTTTCGATTTGGTGGCAAAAGTAAGGAGTGCGCTTTGTCGTTCGTTGGGGCAGAAGAAACTGAAAGTGGGGCATACCGGTACGCTCGACCCGTTGGCAACGGGCGTTGTCGTTATCTGTACAGGGCATAAGACAAAACTCATTGATCACCTTCAATATGATATCAAGGAGTATGTCGCCACGCTCCAACTGGGTGCCACTACACCCTCTTTCGATATGGAGCATCCGGTGGACAGAACCTATCCCACGGCTCATATCACACGCGCCCTTGTCGAGGAAACAATTCCTGCTTTTACGGGTGAGCAGTGGCAGGTGCCGCCGATGTACTCCGCTGTCAGTATCGATGGTAAGCGGGCGTACGAACTCGCTCGACAAGGTAAGTCTGTCGAACTCAAAGCCAAACTGCTGGTCATTGACGAGATAGAGATCCTCTCTTTTGACGAGGCGGCTATGTTGCTTACCTTGCGCATTGTTTGTTCCAAAGGAACTTATATCCGTGCGTTGGCGCGTGACATTGGTGAGCGTCTCGGTTCGGGTGCCTACCTTACTGCCCTTCGCCGCACTCGCATCGGCGACACCCGTGTCGAAGACTGCCTGACAATAGACACCTTCTTACTATCCCTACCGAACACTCTTAATTCGTAATTATGTATAAGACAAACGATATGAAACTCAGCCAGTTCCGCTTTCGGCTGCCTGAGGAGTTAGTGGCGCAGTTCCCTACGCCTTACCGTGACGATGCTCGTCTCTTGGTGCTGCATCGTAAGACGGGTGAAATCGAGCATAAGCAAGTTACGGATACTGCACAGTATTTCGACGACGGCGACCTCTTTATTTTCAACGATACCAAGGTTTTTCCTGCCCGTTTGTATGCCAAGAAAGAGAAAACCAACGCCCTTATCGAGGTCTTCCTGTTGCGTGAACTGAACCATGCATACCGCTATTGGGATGTGTTGGTCGATCCTGCCCGTAAGATTCGTATTGGCAACAAACTCACTTTTGACAAAGACCCTGCTATTGTGGCAGAGGTGATCGATAATACCACTTCCCGCGGGCGTACTTTCCGTTTCTTGACCGACTATACCGAGGAGGAGTTTATCCCCCGTCTCTATGCCCTAGGCGAGCCCCCATTGCCTAAGTATATTCATCGCCCTATGGACGAAGAAACGCAGGCGAAATACGATGCCGCATTCCGTGGTGAGCCACTCGAAGAGATGGATTTGACGCGTTACCAGACGGTTTATGCCAACGACGAGAAAACGGGTGCCGTAGCCGCTCCTGCTGCGGGTTTGCATTTCTCCAAACAGTTGCTGAAACGCCTCGAGATCCGGGGTGTCGAGAGTGCGTTCCTGACTTCCTATATGTCGTTGGGTAACTTCAAGGCAATAGAGGTCGAGGATTTGACCAAGAACAAGATGGACTCCGAGCAGATTTCCCTCTCGCAGGAACTGACCAACGCCGTTGCAAAAGCCCACGAGGGCGAGAAGCGTGTCTGTGCAGTCGGTACGGAGGTCATGCGTGCATTGGAGCATGTGGTAGGCACCGACGGTAATATCAAAGCCTATGAGGGTTGGACGAATAGGTTCATCTACCCGCCTTATAATTTCACGGTGGCGAACGCTTTCTTTGTCAATTTCTACTTGCCCGAGTCGAGCCAACTGATGATGGTAGCGGCTTTCGGCGGCTACGAAGAGGTGATGCACGCCTACGAAGAAGCAGTCCGTGAGGGCTATCGTTTTGGCGATTATGGCGATGCTATGCTGATTGTTGACTGATTATGCAGGTGCGGATAGAGCCGAGTTGGCAGCAGGTACTGCAGGGCGAGTTTGATAAGCCCTATTTCGAATGGCTTACGGACTTTGTGCGTCAGCAGTACCGCTCTTGTCTCTGCTTTCCGCCTGCGGCTCAGATTTTCGCTGCCTTCGATGCCTGCCCGTTCGATCGTGTACGGGTAGTGATCCTAGGGCAAGACCCATACCACAACGACGGGCAAGCCAACGGCTTGGCATTTTCTGTTCCCGATGGGGTGGCTATTCCCCCATCGCTTGAGAATATCTACAAAGAGATTGCACGCGATCTCGGGCGTCCTTCCCGGGCACTTACCCGTGTTCCCGGTACCCGTTCGGGTAATCTCATCGGTTGGGCTGAGCAGGGCGTGTTGCTTTTGAACGCTACGCTTACCGTTGAGGCGCATCACCCCACCAGCCATACCAACAAGGGATGGGAAGAACTGACCGATGCGGCTATTGAAGCGCTTAATCGCCAACGCCGGCACCTCGTCTTCATGCTATGGGGCAGTTATGCGCAGCGTAAGGGGCAACTCATCGACCGCCGCCGTCATCTGGTTTTGGAAACCTCCCATCCATCGCCCCTCTCGGTCTATCGGGGCTTCGACGGTTGCGGACATTTCTCTAAGGCAAACGCCTATTTGGAGCAGCACGGTCTGCCTCCTGTCGATTGGTAGCAGATTACCCTTTCCCTCTGCATAGTGCCAATTCTTCATTCCTAACTTCTGATTCTGCCATGATTCTTCTCTTGATTGATGCCTACGCCATGATTTACAGGGCGTACTATGCGTTTATTCGCACGCCTCGAATGAACTCTCGTGGCGAGAATACTTCCGCCGTCTTTGGTTTTGTCGTTACGCTGAACGACCTCTTGAAGCGTCTGCGTCCGACCCATATTGCCGTGGCGTTCGACCCGCATGGGAAAACATTCCGCCACGAGGCATTCGAGGCATACAAGGCGCAGCGCGAGGAGACGCCCGAGGACATCCGCCGTGCCGTGCCGGTTATTAAGGAACTGCTTGCTGCCATGCATATCCCCGCCCTTGAGGTGGAGGGCTTCGAGGCCGACGATGTCATCGGTACGCTCGCACACAGGGCAGAGGCGTATTTCGCATCCTTCGACAAAGACGGTATGGTTTATATGGCGACACCCGACAAGGACTACGGGCAACTCGTCAGCCCTCATGTGCATATATATCGCCCTCGCCATACGGGGGGCTATGACGATATGGGCGAAGCCGAAGTTTGCGCCAAGTACGGGTTGGAGTGCCGCTCGCAGGTCATCGACTTGCTTGCTCTTATGGGTGATGCGGCGGATAATATCCCGGGATGCAAAGGGGTAGGGGAGAAAACGGCCATCTCATTGCTCTCCCAGTTCGGCTCAATCGACTCTCTTCTGCAGCATACCGACCAACTGAAAGGGGCACTCCGTACCAAGGTTGAGACGCAGGCAGAGCAGATACGCTTTTCCTATTTCTTGGCCACTATCCGTACCGATGTACCTATCGTTTTGGATTGGGATGCTCTCGCCAGGCAAGACCCCGACACCGATGCTCTGTTCGCTCTCTATCGTCGTTTGGAGTTCAACTCTCTCTTGCCCAAGACGAACCAGACTCCGATGGGGGGACAGGATATTGCCATGACACCTGCCTCGTCCCTTTCTTCTACAAAGAAAGAAGTCCCCCCTGTTCTTCAACTCGATCTCTTCGGCGATATGCTTAGTGCCTCACAGACAGAGCCGACAGCGCAGCCTGTTAATGGTTCATTAACGGCAATTAACGGGCACCCCGAACTCATCCAATATCTCCTCAATCCCGAGGTAGCGTACAACCCTGAGTGCCCGCCGAGTATCGATGATCTGCGTCGTAACGGGAAACTCTGGCGGCTCTATACGGAGGTAGAACTCCCGCTCGTATCTGTCTTGCGCGATATGGAAGCGGCGGGTGTGCGGATAGATACCGTGCGGCTCGGTGAGGCGGAGCGGCAACTGACAGACGAACTGCATACGATTGAGCAGCAGATCGCATCCTATCTTCCCTCCGAGTGGAATACGGCGGGAAAAGTGCTGAATGTCAATTCCCCGAGCCAAGTCGGAGAACTGCTGTTCGATACGCTCGGGCTCGACTCGAAGGCAAAGAAAACAAAGACGGGCGCCTATTCCACTTCTGAGGAAGTACTGCAGGGGTTGCGTGACGCACACCCTATCGTGCCGCTTATTCTTGACTATCGTGAGTTGCGCAAACTGATCTCTACTTATGTTGCGGCTCTCCCGACTTACATTGACCCTCGTGACGGAAAGATTCACACTACCTATAATCAGACCACGACGGCTACGGGGAGACTCTCTTCGTCCAATCCGAATCTGCAGAACCTGCCTATCCGCTCCGAGCGCGGCAAACTCATTCGAGAGGCGGTTATCCCCGATGCGGGCTGTGTTTTCCTGTCAGCGGATTATTCGCAGATAGAACTTCGCCTCTTGGCGCATTTCTCCGCAGACGAACACATGGTGGCAGCGTTCTGTGCGGGGCAAGATATCCATGCCGCTACGGCAGCGAAGATATTCGGCGTGCCTATTGAGGCGGTTACCAAAGACCAGCGCCGGCGGGCAAAGACGGCGAACTTTGGGATTATCTATGGTATCTCAGCTTTCGGTTTGTCGCAGCAACTCGGCTGTTCGCGTGTCGAGGCCAAGCAACTGATAGACGACTATTTTGCCTCTTTCCCGCAGGTGGCGCAGTATATAGAGGCGCAGAAAGCACTGGCGCGTGAACGGGGGTATGCAGAGACGCTGTTTGGTCGTCGTCGTTATTTGCCCGATATCCTTTCTCATAATGCCACGGTGCGCAGTTTTGCCGAGCGCAATGCAGTCAATGCGCCGATACAAGGCACTGCCGCCGACATCATCAAGATGGCTATGGTGCGTATCCATACGGACTTGGACGCTTTCTATGCCGCCAAGAACCCTGCCACACCTCGTGCGCAAATGATTATGCAGGTGCACGACGAGTTGAATTTCAATGTCCCCGCAGCCGATGTTGAGCAGGTGCGTCGTATCGTGGTGGACGATATGGAGCAAGTCGTCTCTCTTTCTGTCCCTCTTATTGCCGATTGCGGTACGGGATCCAATTGGCTCGAAGCCCATTAAACAATGCTCCATGCTCCGATAACAGAGCAACGGCCTAACTTCTGACAGCCGCAGACGGTCTGTTGCATATATCAAAAAAAAGTACTAACTTTGCGGACAAAATCCGCAACCTAATTATGGCAGAAACCGACGAAATCTTCTCTTCTGCGCCCGTTTCTACGGCAGCATCGTATAACGACGACAACATCATCCATCTCGACGACCGCGAGCATATTCGCCGCCGTCCCGGTATGTATATCGGCAAACTCGGCGATGGTTCGCACTCCGATGACGGTATCTATGTGCTGATTAAGGAAACGATAGACAACTCTATCGACGAGTTCCGCATGGGCGAAGGCAAGGTGGTCGAGGTCAGTGTGGCGGACGGTAAAGTGCGTGTGCGCGACTATGGGCGTGGCATACCTTTGGGTAAGATGGTCGAGGCGGTGTCGCTCCTCAATACGGGCGGTAAGTACGACTCCAAGGCATTTAAGAAATCCGTCGGACTGAATGGTGTGGGTACCAAAGCCGTCAATGCCCTATCGACCGACTTCACGGTACAGTCTTTCCGTGAGGGCAAGACCCGCAAGGCAGTCTTCCACCAAGGGCAACTCGTCAGCGACACGGGCGTGGTGGATTATACGGGCAGCGAGAAACGCGGCACCTGTATCGAATTTACCCCCGACAACTCCCGCGGACTATTCGAGAACTATCAGTTCCGTGACGATTTTATTGAGGAGATGCTGCGCAACTACGCCTATCTCAATACGGGGCTGACCCTGATCTACAACGGGCGCAAATTCAATTCCAAGAACGGATTGCTCGACCTGCTGACGGAGAATATGACCGTTGAGCCGCTCTACCCGATTATTCACCTCCGTGGTGAGGACATCGAGATAGCACTCACCCATACCAACCAATCGGGCGAGGAGTACCACTCCTTTGTCAACGGGCAGCATACCATCCAGGGCGGTACGCACCAGGCCGCTTTTCGTGAGGCGATAGGGCGCACTATCAAAGAGTTTTTCAACAAGAATATGGATATGACCGATGTGCGCAACGGCGTAGTCGGTGCTATTGCCATTAATGTGGAAGAACCCGTCTTCGAGAGCCAGACCAAGGTTAAACTCGGGTCGAAAGATATGTCCCCGACAGGCACGCTATCGGTCAATAAGTTCGTCAACGATTTTGTCAAGCAGCAACTGGACAACTACCTGCATAAGCACCCCGAAGTAGCGGAGGTGATGCAGCAGAAGATTCAGGATTCGGAGAAAGAGCGCAAAGCCATAGCGGGTATTACCAAAGCGGCTCGCGAGCGTTCCAAGAAAAACCTGCTCAACAACCCCAAACTGCGCGACTGCCAGATACACTATAACGACACCAAGCCTGTCAAATCGGCGAAAGATGCCGACGACGACCTGCGCCAAGAGAGCAGTATCTTCATTACGGAGGGTCTATCGGCATCGGGTTCTATTACCAAGAGCCGCGATGTGCGTACCCAGGCGGTATTCTCTCTGCGTGGAAAGCCACTCAACTCGTATGGATTGAGCAAATCGGTGGTCTATGAGAACGAGGAGTTCAACTGCCTGCAGTCGGCGTTGAATATCGAAGACGGCTTGGACGAATTGCGCTACAACAAGGTCATTATCGCCACCGATGCCGATGTGGACGGTATGCATATTCGCCTGCTGATGCTTACATTCTTCTTGCAGTTCTTCCCCGACTTAGTGAAGAAGGGGCATGTCTATATTCTCCAGACCCCGCTCTTCCGTGTGAAGGACAAGCAGCAGACCCGCTATTGCTACAGCGAGGAGGAACGGCTGCGGGCGATAGAGGAGATAAAGAATCCCGAGATTACCCGATTCAAAGGATTGGGAGAGATTTCGCCCGATGAGTTCAAGGGATTTATCGGCAAAGAGATTCGCCTCGACCAAGTGATGCTGCGCAAAGAGGATGCCGTATCCGACCTACTCGCTTACTATATGGGCAAGAACACGGCTGAGCGCCAGAACTTCATTATCAACAACCTCGTCATAGAGGAAGACGATGTGGAGTACGACAATTAACAACGAGAAATTCATAATCCGTAATTCATAATTAAACACAGGTGATCCCCTTACTGCTATTCATACTGTTAGGTATAGTCATTCTCGTCCTCTTCGAACTACGAGAGCGGAAGAATGCCAAGTCGCCCAATCCTACACCGCAACAACCCGTACAGGACGGAGAGTGCTGCGGGCAGCACCTTGTCTGCGAGCGTGAAACCCTACTGCAAACCAATGCAAAGCCAGAGTATTACGACGACGAAGAATTGGATGCTTTGTCAGGTATTCCCGCCGAGCAATACACCGAAGAGCAGGCGCAGCAGATAGAGCAAGTATTCTCTACGCTGCGAGAAGAAGACATCGCCGGTTGGGTGCGTAGTATGCAACTCCGTAATATCGCCTTACCACCCACCGTACGAGAAGAGGCACTACTCATTGTGCGAGAACGGCGAACGGCAAAAGAGTGATAATCAAAAGCCCGTTATTCAACGAGTTGCCGATAGTATGAGCTATCGTGGAAACTGACGATTCCGACATTTTTCTGCAGTGTATATGCCTTTTCAGCCATGTACAGGTATATAGAGTCGCTCTGTTCTATCATCCCGCACGGCTCCTATTTTTGCTTGGATCCAAGCAGGAAAAAACCATTGGATTGTACTTCTTTGTTTTCATAAGTTACATAGAGATGGACTACAATCCTATTGCTTTTGCTATGTAAAAAGGTACTCAGTTGGTAACTATTGGTTATAGTATAGGCTATTTCTCCTATTCCCTGTTCTATTATAGTGGGGATCTCGGTAAAGTGGTTGGTTTTGATGCAGAATTTCTCCCATACGCTGTTTTCTTCTTGTATAACAAAAAATCCTATTATTAAGATTCGCTATCCATTGATAAGAACCTCTCTCCGTCGAAGGACGGTCGAACCACCGTCGAACCACCATCGAATCACCGTCGAAGGAGAAAAAGTGTACTTTTCTTACGATTTCGTTCCCCCCGTCTTGTCTCCGCTATTCTTCCTATTTGCAAGATTGAGAAAAAAGTCGTATCTTTGCAGGCTCATTGTGGTATCGAACGAATGCCACACGCGAAAGATATAGTAGTCACCCAGCAAAGTCGCATTATGATTGAATACATCAAAGGCATTCTGACCGAACGGAACCCTACCCGGGTCGTCATCGAGGCGGCGGGCGTGGGTTACGACCTCAATATCGCACTGCCGGTCTACTCCCTGTTGGCAGGTAAGGAGAATACGGAGATCAAACTCTTCACTACCGAAATCATTCGCGAGGACACGCACGACCTCTTCGCTTTCCTTACTCGGGGCGAGCGTGCGTTGTTCCAGTTGCTGCTTACAGTCAGCGGTATCGGGGCGAATACGGCGCGTATGATTCTCTCTGCCTTCTCCGCAGCGGAGATACGCCAGATTATCGCCACAGGCAATGCCAAGGCGTTGAGCCAAGTAAAGGGGCTCGGTCCTAAGACGGCGCAGCGAGTTATCGTGGACTTGAAGGACAAGGTGCTCAAAATAGACCTCGGTGCGGAATTGTCCGAGTCGGTCGATGCACCGTCGTTCGGCTCTGCCAATAGCGAGACCCAATCGGAGGCGGTCAGCGCGCTCACTATGCTCGGCTTTCCCGCCGCTGCCAGCGGAAAGGTGGTGGACAAACTGCTTTGTGCCGATCCGTCGCTCTCCGTGGAGCAAGTCATCCGCCAGGCACTCAAAATGTTGTAATCCTTTGGCAATGAATAATTAATAATTAACCCGTAACAAACAGGAACAAGGCACTGCCTATTCCATTTATTCTTAATTGTTAATTCGTAATTCCTCATTGAACTCCCGTTCTCTCGTCATACTAACTTTTCTCCTGCCTCTTGCGCTTTGGGCGCAGACCCGTCAGCCGCTTGTCCCGAGCAAGCGTAACGACCGCCGTATGGCAGAGCAGGCGGCGCAGCAGCAAGCCTCGCAGAATACGCCTGCGACGGACAATGCGTCCCCGGTGGAAACCGCCACGATCTCTGCCGAAGAGGCACTGCGGGACAGTGCGGTCTGGGCACCAGTGCAGGTCGATCCTCTCGGCGTGGACAACTACGGTCAATTGGTTGGTGCCAGGACGAGCCTTACGCTCCAAACACCGGGTAATATCGTGACGGAGGTTACCTACGACCCTGCTTCGGGCGGCTATGTAATGCACACCCGTATAGGTGATACGGACATTACTACGCCTTACCTCATGACGCCCGAGGAATATAGTGCCTATGCCGAGCAACAGATGATGCACCGCTACTGGCAGCAGAAGATAGGCGAGGTAGAGCATAACAACGAGAAGAAATTCGACATCACCGATATGAAATTCAATATCGGTCCTGCCGACAAGGTCTTTGGCCCCGGCGGCGTGCAACTCAAGATGCAGGGTTCTGCCGAGTTGCTCTTCGGCTTCAAGCACCAGTATATAGGCAACCCGAGTCTTACCGTCCGTTCTCGCAACAACAACATCTTCGATTTCGATGAGAAGATACAGGTCAATGTCAATGGCAAGGTGGGCGATAAATTGAATTTCAACCTCAATTACAATACCGAAGCCAGTTTCTCTTTCGATCAGCAGAACCTCAAACTCTCCTACAAGGGGCAGGAGGATGACATCATCCAGTCCATTGAGGCGGGGAATGTGACGATGGATCTGAACTCGTCCCTTATTACGGGCAGTCAGGCACTTTTCGGTATCAAGACCGATTTGAAGTTCGGCAAATTGCGTATCCAAGCCCTTGTCAGCCAGCAGAACAGCGAGAGCCAGACGGTTAGCAGCAAGGGTGGCGCACAGATGACGCAGTTCGATATCTCGGGCGATTCCTACGATGAGAACCGCCACTTCTTCCTCGGTTTCTTTTTCCGCGACAAGTACGAGGACGCCATGACGCAAGTCCCCTACATCGCCAGCGGTGTAACGATCAACAAGATTGAGGTCTGGGTGACGAACAAGCGCGGGCAGTACGACCAAGCCCGCAATATCGTGGCGTTTGCCGACCTTGGTGAGAGCGGTTCCCATATCCTGAACCACAACTGGGCAGCCTCCTTGCCCTATCCGTCCAACCGCAGCAACACCCTCTATGATGCGGTTCGCTCGCTCGGTATACGCGATATTCAGCAGGTGTCCTCGGTGTTGGATGGTTACAACGATATGGATGGTGGTGAGGATTACGAGAAGGTCGAGTCTGCCCGCTTGCTCTCTTCTTCGGAGTACACACTCAATACCTCCCTCGGTTTCATCTCGCTCAAGTCCGCCCTTAACCAGGATGAGGTCCTCGCCGTAGCCTATGAGTACACCTACAACGGACAGGTCTACCAAGTAGGTGAGTTCTCCACCGATGCGGGCGACGACCTCCGTTCCCCGAATACGCTGATTCTGAAACTCCTGAAGTCCGCCAACAACGCTCCCAATGTCAAGGATGCGGGTACATGGGATTTGATGATGAAGAACATCTATTCCCTTGGTGCATCGAGTATCTCTTCCGATAAGTTCGAACTCTATATATCCTACCGCAACGACTCTGTCGGTACAGATATGCAGTACATTACAGAAGGGGCAGTCAAGGGCAAACCTCTGCTCCGGGTGATGAACCTCGACCGACTCGACCAGAAGCAGAATCCGTACCCCGACGGCAAGTTCGACTATGTAGAGGGGCTGACGGTCTATTCCTCCAACGGACGCATTATCTTCCCCGTACTGGAGCCTTTCGGTTCGCACTTGCGCAAGCAGATAGGCAGCGACATCATAGCCGACAAGTATGTCTATCAGGAACTCTACGATTCCACGCTCGTCACGGCACAGGAGTACTCCGAGAAGAATAAGTTCCACCTTACGGGTAAGTACAAGGGTACCAGCGGCAGCGAGATACGGCTCAACGCCATGAATGTCCCCCGCGGAAGTGTTACGGTTACCGCCGGAGGTGCTACGCTTGTCGAGAATGTGGACTACACCGTGGATTACACCATGGGTACGGTTACCATTCTCAATCAGTCCATTCTCGAGTCGGGTACCAATGTCGATGTCAAGTTGGAGAATCAATCCACTTTCTCCATGCAGCGCAAGAGCCTTTTTGGCGCGCACATGGAGTATCAGTTCAACCCTGATCTGGTCATTGGCGGTACGATTATGCACCTGCGTGAGCGTCCCCTTACGACCAAGGTCAACACAGGCAGCGAGCCGCTGGCCAATACGATATGGGGTTTGAACGGCAGTTGGAAGACGGAGATGCAATGGCTCTCCAACGCTATCGACAAGATACCATGGATCACCGCTACGGTTCCCTCTTCCTTCCAAGTTTCCGCCGAGTTTGCGCACCTCATCCCAGGGCACACCAACGATGTGGGCAAGGTCGGGACTGCCTACATCGACGATTTCGAGTCCACGACGACCAATATCGACCTCCATTATCCGAGTTACTGGTTCCTTGCTTCCACGCCTGCGCCATTCGAGGAGGCGAAGGCCACAAACGATTTGTCGTACGGTAAGAACCGTGCCCTGCTCGCCTGGTATGCCGTCGATCCTATTTTCGGCTACCCGCAGAGTAACACGCCTGCGCATATCAAGGACGACCCCGACCAGATGTCCGACCACCGCGTCCGTATCGTGTACGAGAAGGAAATCTATCCCAACAAGGAGACAACGGCGAATGCCGACAGCAAACTGACGATACTCAACCTCAGTTACTACCCGTCGGAGCGCGGTCCCTACAATATCTGCGCCGACGAGTTCGGCTCGGACGGCAAACTGACCAACCCACAACAACGGTGGGGCGGTATGATGCGTAAGTTGGACAATACCGACTTCGAGAAGTCGAATATCGAATACATCGAATTCTGGATGATGGATCCTGCACTCACCAATCCCAACGGCTACGACGGTGAGATGTACATCAACCTCGGAGACATCTCGGAGGATATATTGCGCGACGGCAAGAAGTCGTTCGAGCATGGACTCCCTATCTCGGATCAGGACCAGAACCGTACCGACTCGACCATCTGGGGACGCGTGCCGCGTACCAACTCCACCGTTACGGCGTTCTCCAACGAGGCAGGCGCACGCAAGAAGCAAGATGTCGGGCTTAACGGACTGAGCACCGAAGACGAGTTCCTGTTCGAGTACAACGGCACACACCCCTACGCCGACTTTGTGGCTGCTCTGCGGCAAAAGATGACCTCGACGGCAATACAAACAGCGGAAGCAGACCCGTTCTCGCCGCTGAATGACCCTGCGGGCGACAATTTCCACTACTACCGCGGTACCGACTTTGATCAACAGGGGACCTCCGTCCTTGAGCGTTACAAGCACTACAACGGTACCGAGGGCAACTCGCCCGACACCGACAGTCAGACCGAGAGTTACGGTACTGCCTCCACCCTCCAACCTGACATCGAGGATATCAACGGCGACAATACCCTCAACGAGAACGAGAAATACTACGAGTACAAAGTGATTCTCCGCCCCGATATGATGGAGGTGGGGCGTCAGCACATTACCGAGAAGAAGACTGCTACGGTCTCGCTCCGCAACGGTACTTCCGCTGAGGTTACGTGGTATCAGTTCAAGATACCTCTCCGGGGAGACAGCAGCGATGTACGCACCGTAGGCTCTATACGCAACTTCAAGTCCATACGCTTCATGCGTATCTATCTGACGGGCTGCAAACAAGAGACGCATCTCCGTTTTGCCACCATGGATTTGGTGCGCGGCGAGTGGCGTCAATATACGCAGTCCCTGCATAGCGTTACCGCTACGGGAATCAACGAGAATGCCCAACTCGATGTACGTTCTATCAATATCGAGGAGAACAGTTCCCGCTCGCCGGTCAACTATGTACTACCGCCCGGTGTAAGTAGGCAGACCGACCCGGGGCAGGCGCAACTCATTGCCCAGAACGAGCAAGCCATGGTGCTTGGCATTCGCAACTTGAGCCCTAATGACGCCCGTGCCGTCTATAAGAACACAAGTTACGACATGCGCCAATATAAAAAGTTGCAGATGTTTGTCCACGCCGAGCAGACGAGCGAAGATCCAGCCCTCGCCGATGGCGATGTATCGGCATTTATCCGTTTGGGTACGGATACCAAGAGCAACTACTATGAATATGAAATTCCGCTGCATCTGACCCCAGCAGGGCTTTATAGCAACGATAATACCTCCGACCGGCAAGCCGTCTGGCCAACAGACAATATGTTCGATTTTGACTTGTCCATTCTGACGGACGCCAAGACGGCACGCAACAAAGCCAAGCGTGCGGGTACGGATGGCGTGAGCAACACCGAGCCTTACACGGTCTATGACGACGCGAGCGGCAAACCGCAGAACAAAATTACCGTCTTGGGTAATCCGACGCTGGAGGATGTAGAGGTCATCATGATAGGTGTGCGCAACACCGGTCGGCACGAACTCTGTTCGGAGGTGTGGGTCAACGAACTGCGCCTCTCCCAATTCAATGAGCAGGGCGGTGTAGCGGCGATGGCGAATGCTGCCCTCTCCGTGAGTGACATCGCCCAACTCAATGTGGCGGGACGGTTGGAAACGGCAGGCTATGGCTCTATCGAGAGCAATGTGCTCGACCGCAATATGGAGAATGTCTATCAGATCTCCGTTAGTGCGGCGATGGAGGTAGGGCGTTTCTTCCCCGAGAAGGCGAAGATCCAAATGCCCGTTTATGTCGCCTATACCAACCAGACGACATCCCCTGAGTACGATCCGTTGGACACGGATATCAAGTTGAAAGAAACGCTTGACACCTACGAGACCAAGGCAGAGCGTGACTCAATTAAGAGGATGTCGAACACCGTGGAGGAGAGTACCTCGTTCTCTGTAACGAATATGAAAGTGAATATCCACTCCAAGAAACGGGATATGTTCTACGACCCTGCCAACTTCTCTATATCGGCGTCGTACAACAAGCAGAACGAGCATACACCCGAGACGGAGAAGAATATGACCACCGACCATAAGGGAAGTTTCAGTTATCAGTACGCTTTCAATCCCAAGCCATGGGAGCCGTTCAAGAAAGTACAAAAGGTACAGAAAGTGAAGTTCTTGCGCGATATGAACTTCTACTACCTGCCGCAGTCGTGGGCATTCAATACCAATATGCACCGTACATTCTCGCACTATAAGATGCGTGACTTGACGGGCGGTATCTTCTCTTCTTCGGATAACCAGAGTCTCGACCTGCTCAGTTTCTCCAAGGACTTTACTTGGGATCGGAATGTGGACATCAAGTACGACTTGACGAAGAATATGAAGTTCTCCTTCCAGTCGGCTATGAACGCCACGATAGACGAGGGCTACTATGCGCCCGAGATTATCAAAGATTACCACTTCTCCAACGACTATTACGAAGCGTGGAAAGATACTATTCAGCGCAGTCTCGGCAAGTGGGGCAGCCCATATACCTACCAGCAGGTATTCACCGCCAGTTGGAGTGTACCGTTCAATCGTATTCCCTACCTCGAAGCCTTGAGCGCCAATGCGTCCTACAATGCTACCTACAACTGGGCGCGTACCGCCAATACAAGCAGTGGCACGGAGTTGGGCAATACCATCTCTTCGCTCCAGTCGTGGCAAGTGGACGGTGGTATCAACTTCGAGACCCTTTACGGCAAGTCGAAGTACTGGAAACAGATGACCCAACGCTATACGCGCAGGCAGTCTGGACGCCCTTTCAAAGCCAAGACCTATACCCAACAGGTGGTCTTCAAGAAAGGCGAAGCGCAGGAGATTACCCACCGCCTCGGAAGTGAACTGGTGAGTGTACAAGCCGCCGACAGTACAGGGCGCAAGATAGCCCTTTCCTACAAGGCAACAGGTAGTGCCAAGGTACGCATAACACCTAAGCAGGATTGCGCTGCGGCTACTATCACGGTTACTACACTCGACCCCAACAAGCGTACTCCGGCGCAGGTGACAGGTGATATGTTCGCTTATGTAGGGACAATGTTCCGTCGTGTGCAAGTTACCTACCGCGAGAACAACTCCACCACCGTTGCCGGCTTTGCCCCCGAGGCAGGTTTCATGGGGCAGCGTCGTACCGATGGCATATATGCTCCGGGCTTCGATTTTGCGTTCGGCTTTGTACCAACCAACTTTGTGGAGAAAGCCAAGGAGCGTGGTTGGCTCTCCGGAGATACCACGGTCGTACAGCCCGCCACCCGTGCTACAACGCAGGATTTGGACATCAAGATAACCCTTGAGCCGCTGCCCGGTCTTAAGATACAACTCAATGGTAAACGCTACTACGCACAATCTACCAGCATCATCTACTCCTACGAGCAGTTGCAGGAGACGATGACGGGTTCGTTCAATATCACGCAGATTGCCGCAGGTACGGCGTTTGACCGTATCGGCAAGCAGGAAGATAACTTCGCCAATGCCGCCTACGACCGGTTCTTGGAGAATATAGGTATCGTTCAAGGGCGGGTACAGGAGCAATATACGGGGGCGGTCATTCCCGATGCGGGCTTTGCGCGAGGCACGGTCTTTGCGGGGCAAACCTACGACCCTGCGAAGCACGGTACAGTCGGGCAGCAGAGTGCCGAGGTGCTTGTGCCCGCTTTCCTTGCTGCCTATACGGGGCGCAGTGCAAGCCGTGTCAGCCTCAATCCGTTCCTCTCGGTATGGAAAGTGCTGCCTAACTGGTCGGTTAGTTACGACGGGTTTGGGAAACTGCCTAAGATGCGTGATTACTTCCGCAGTTTCACGCTCACCCACGCCTATACTTGTAAGTACAGTGTCGGAAGTTACGGCAGTTACTCCACTTGGGTAGCCGCCACGGGTAATGCAACGCAGTACAACGGCAATGGTGTCGGTGGTCATCAGGTCGGTTTTGTGCGCAATGTGGCAGACGACAGCCCGATGCCCAGTTCTGCTTACGACATCTCGTCGGTTACCATTACGGAGAATTTCAGCCCGCTCATAGGTGTGAATATGACGATGAAAAACTCCCTTTCGTTCAAGGGCGAGTACCGCAAGCAGCGCAATCTGGCACTGAACATCACAGGCGTCCAACTTACCGAAGGACACACCAACGAATTTGTGATAGGCGCAGGCTATACGATTAAGAATCTTAATTTCATCGCCAAGAAAAAGAATGGTGGGCAAACAAAAGTCAGCAACGACTTGAAACTCAATGTAGATGTGTCGTACAAGGATATTAAGACCTTGCTGCGTAAGGTAGAAGAGGGATTGACGCAAGCCAGTGCGGGTAACAAGGTCTTCACGATCAAAATAAGTGCTGACTATGTCCTCTCGCAGAAGGTGAACCTCCAATTCTACTACGACCACCAGGGTACCACCCCGCTTATCTCGTCCTCTTATCCTATCAAGGCAGACAATGTGGGTATCAACATCAAGTTGATGCTGACACGATAGAACGCTTCGCATAGTTGCTTGCTATACCCCCAAAAATGCTTCTTATGGACGCTGCACAAAAATGCGTCCCGGAAAGATAAGTTGTTTTTCAAGTGGAAATCATTGGTGTCATAGGACCGGAGTCGAGTGGAAAGACAACGCTCGCCACTGCCTTGGCGAAGCGAATGTGCGCCGTTTATATTCCCGAATACGCCCGTTTCTATACCGAAGTCCTCCTTCACAACGGCAGGAACTATGCTTACAACGATGTGTGTAGCATTGCCCGCCATCAAGTAATGGAACTCCGCAGTCTAAGAGACTGTCCTCTTTCGCCGAACAGGCGTGTTGTACTCGATACGGAACTCATTATCACCCGTGTCTGGTTCGACTATGTCTATGGTGTGGAGCGAACCCCGTCGTGGTTGCTTGAAGCCATGCAGCGTTATGCTCCCGACCGCTATTTGCTCTGCTATCCCGACCTGCCGTGGGTGTACGACCCGGTGCGCGAGAACGGCAGCGATAACATCCGTCTCGAACTATTCTTCCGCTACGAGCAGGAAATCCAACGCTTGGGTGTTCCTTACGCCGTGGTACGGCATACGCCCGCAGTTCCTTCTATTGAGGATTTGCTATCATTTCTCTGACACATCCCGAGCGTTTGAGTATGGGGCAAAGTAAGAAGGATGTAAGAGGGATATAAGAAGGATATAAGAAGGATATAGGGAGGATGTAAGAGGGATATAAGAAGGATATAAGAAGGATACGGGGAGAATGTAAGAAGGATGTAAGAGGGATGTAAGAGGGATATAAGAGGGATGTAAGAGGGATATAAGAGGGATGTAAGAGGGATATAAGAGGGATG
>CAVFHY010000005.1:0-13093 GCA_963622445.1 Bacteroidaceae bacterium | reverse complement strand
GAGAACAGAATAAAGAGAGTAGTATGCGGTCATGGGGTCTGCAGACGGCTCAGGTGGCAGAGCATCAGCGAGCCGTCTTCGCGGCGCAGGTGCATACCGTTTCCCTCGCAGAACGGGAACACTTTGCACTCTCGGCAGGGCGACTGCTTCCGCATCCACTCTCGGTTGCGGTACGGCTCGAAGCCGTGCTCCCACACTTCCCAGAACGAATCCCGATAGATATTTCCTTGGTAGTACTTGCCCCGTATGCTGGTGCAGGCAGAGATACTGCCGTCAATCAGGATAGACGCTACCGACAGCCCCGCTGCACACTGGTAGAGGTGGTCGCGCACCTTGCCTTCGTACTCGCCGAGGAAACCCTCGCACGAGTAACTGACGTGCCGTCCGGCCTCGCGTTCTGCGGCTATAAACTGCATAAGTCGTTGAAACTGTGCGTTGTCGAGCAGCAGTTCTTCGTTGGTAGCTGCTCTGCCCATCGGGTCAATACCGAACACCCGCCAGTTGCGCACTCCAAGACCCCAAAGCAAGTCCCGTATCTCGGGCAAATGATCAATGGTGCGTTGGTTAGCGCATGTTACTACATCCCACGCCAGTCCTTTCTCCGCTGCCGCAAGGCGAACGGCACGGCATGCACCCTCAAAGGCAAGGGGGTGTTGTCGAAGCCATATATGGTCGTCTTTCAGCCCGTCGAGACTGACGGTCATCGACCGCAGTCCTGCTTTTCGGAGCGCACGGAAGCGTGCTTCGGTCAGTGCCAATCCATTGGTAACCATACCCCAAGGATAGCCTCTGCGGTAGAGCGCAGCCCCTACTTCCTCCAAGTCTTTGCGCATAAGCGGTTCGCCACCCGATAGGATAATCAGCACTTTGTGCGGGTCTACATGGGGTGTAATCTCCGTGTCGAGTACATACAGGAAGTCCTCAGCAGGCATATCGGGTTGCGTCACAGACGACACACAGTCGCTCCCACAGTGTAGGCAGTGCACATTGCAACGCAGGGTACTCTCCCAGAAGAGTTGTTGCAGCGGGTGCAGACTTTTGAGGTTCTTGCGGCGCAGTTGCTCCAGATGCAACGCCAACCGCAAACGGAACGGCAGGCGGGGCTTGTGGGGTGTAGTCGGAGTCGGGACAAAGGAGGAGGCAGTCATCGTTTCGGGTGGGGATTATTCTTCTTCTTCGATAGGCATACGCACACCGTATTTGACGCGTATCTGCGGCTCTTGGCGTGGCTGCAGGCGACTGCTGTCCTGCTGTACCTCAATGGGGCGTCTGCCTGTGCTGAGACTGTCAGACTCCACAGGGCGGTAGTCCTCGTACGACACCCCATAGAGTACCATTATTTTGTCGTTAGCAGGGACTTGCTTCTGCGTATGGCAGCCCGCCAACAATAGACTGAGTGACCCGAGCAGCCAGTTTATTCGAGTGAGAAATTTCCGTTTCATAGCGTATGAATTACGATGAACAGCGGGCAAAGATACTGCTTTTTTCTTGTGTATGCAAGGGTAGAGCGTAGGTCGCCGCGGTTTTTAGTTCTCTCGATAAATGTTCGTGGCGTTGGCTTGATGCGTAGCAAGTACAAGTACCTCTGCTATCTGCACATGTTTTGGGGCGGCGGCAGCATAGAATGCCACATCGGCAATGTCGTCGCCTGTCAGCGGTTGTACACCTTGATAGACTTTCTTTGCCCGCTCAGTGTCGCCTCCGAAGCGTGTGATGCTGAAGTGGGTTTCTACCAAGCCCGGCTTGATATTTGTTACCCGCAAGGCTGTGTCTATCAGGTCGATGCGCAGTCCGTCTGTTAGGGCTTTGACAGCGGCTTTTGTTGCGCAATAGACACTCCCATTAGGGTAGGCACCATCGCCTGCCACGCTGCCTATGTTAATGATATGTCCCTCGTTGCGCTGCACCATGGCGGGTACAACAAGACGGGTCATCGTCAGCAGCCCTTTGATATTGGTGTCTATCATCGTAGCGTAGTCCTCGAGGTTGCCTTCGTACTCTTTGTCAAGTCCGAGTGCCAATCCTGCATTGTTGATCAGCACATCAATTGCTTGCCACTCTTTGGGCAGCCCCGCTATGGCTTGCTTTGCTTCCTCGGTGTCCCGCACATCGAAGCAAAGGCTATATACTTCGCTTTTGCTGTTGCGCATTATCTTTGTGCGTATTTCTTCTAACCGTGCGGCTTTGCGTCCCGTCAGAATCAGGTTGTATCCACCCTCGGCGAACTTACGTGCACAAGCCTCTCCAATCCCGCTTGTGGCACCTGTAATCAATGCTATCTTACTCATAATAGGTATATTTTGTACTTTATTTCCATATTTGTTCCCGGTTATGCCGCGTGCGTATGATTCCGCCTACGAGGCAAATTAGCATATAGTAGGGGTACAAGACAGCCAAGAGCAGTGCCGTTAGAAACGGGGTCTCGGGCTCTCGTCGCCGTATCAATGCGTAGTCGAACGGGAACTTCAGTACCACAAACAGCGGGCAGAGGAATTGCAGGATATTCGCTCCGGCTACTACCGCCCCGCAGAGGCGAATATCTCGGTCTGTGTAAGCAGGGGCTTTCCCCGCCCACCGCATACGCTGTCGGAAGAATGCCTGCCATTCATGTATAGGGCGCACTGTGGCGGTCAGTCGTTCAACGGTGTCGGGCGGGAGATGGGCAGGCAATGTGGTAATTTGACTGCCTCGGCGTTTCAGAGCCTCGAGCAGAAACATATCATCGCCGCTCGGTATCTCCGGATGCAATTCGTCTTTGACAGCCAGCCATACCGAGCGCCGTACTACGAGATTTGCTCCGCTGCAGAGTACGGCATGCCCACGGCGTGCCGCCTCGATGGTCAGTTGCTGAATAGCAGCATATTCTGCCATTTGCAGTTGCTCGAGCAGGGTCGGCTCTTTGTCTTTTTCTGTTCTCATACGCAGCGGCAATATCAGCATATCGGCATCGCCTATTGCTTGGCGTATTTCTTCTTCGCTTGCCGAAGGCGGCACAATATCATCGTCTTGCAACCACACATACTCTGCCTGGCTCGCCCCTATTAGCAGGCCGAGTGCATACTTCTTGCCCTTGCCCTTGTCGTTGATTCCTCGTCGGGGAATGATAATATCGATTTGTGCAGCCATAGTGTGGAGATTATGGGGGTTATTGGCGTTTATTTTTGGGGAATAGGGAGACTATTGGCGTTTATGCGATGCGGCTTGGACGGTATGCAGTTGGGCAACGAACTGCGGGTAGGATTTGAGAACACAGGCCTCGTTGTCGCAAGGGAGATCGGCGGCGAGCAGAGCCATCGCTATACGGTGGTCGTCGTAGGTCTTATGCTCCACCACAGCACGAAGACGGTCGGACTCTTTGAGCGGCAAGGAGTCTGTGCCGGTGGCGATAAGGCGGATGCCTAACTGCTCACAGGCAATGGCAGCGGCAGGGTATAGGTCGGGACAGGTTCGGAAATCCCATTCTATGGTTCTACCTCCGGTAGTGGTTCGGGAAATAGGGGATTTTTTAGAAATAAGAGAAGGGCCTTTCTCTATTAAAATGCTATTGTCGGATTGTGAATTGTTGCTGCCGGAGGAGTGTGAATTGTTGCTGTCAGGGGAGTGTGATATGTTGTCGGTGGAGTGGAGGGTTTTGACACCTAAGTGGGCGAAAAACTTGGTGCATATTTGGTCGCCTTGACCGGTGTTGGCAAGGTTGGTGAAACGGATGCTACCGCCATGCAGGGCGATATACTCGTACCAAAAGGCAGCGGCTGACCAGTCGCCTAACCATTCGGGGCGGAGATAGACGGGGTTGCCCGCAATGATTTCTTGTGTAAGGGTGATGTAGGGAGAATCGGTGTCGGTGGTGGCGGGGATACCGATGAGAAGCAGGGCGGAGATGAACTGCGTGGAGAGCGGGCGAGCGATATGCACAGGGCGGTGCTCCAACGATTTGCCCGTGATACGCAACGGCGGATAGCCCTCCCGCCCCAGGTATTCTATGTCTGCCCCCAACGAACGCAGCGCCTCAACGAGTTGCCCGATAGGGCGGTGCTGCATACGCTCGCACCCCGTCAGCATCACTTGCCGCCCCTCTTGCTGCGCAAAATAGGCGGTCAAGAACCGCATAGCCGTGCCGCAATTGGCGATGTCGATACGGGTCGGGGTATTCTTCGCTGAGTCAGTCGGGGAAGTTGTCTGCTCGAACAATGCACGGTGCAAAATCTGGATGTCGTCCGCCTGCTGCGACCAATCGAGACCGAATCCGACTGACTCCGGAGTCTGACCCCGCAAAGCAAACAAAGTCAATAGTCGATTGACTATTGACTTTGAAAGCGGTAATTCTATGGTCTGTGTATGTGCCACATCCATAGTGGGTTAGTTGATATTGGGCAACCACGAATAGTCGTGCGAGTAGCGCAAATGCTGCTCGATATAGCCCTCGGTGTAGTCGATTTTGACATCGGTGATGTTGCCGTCCTTGTCCAAAACTGGTGTATAGACGGGATTGACAAAGCCCTTATACGGCGCAAGGTCTAACTTGGCGTAGCGCTCGAGAATCTCGTTGTGCAGAGCGGGGTCGATCTTGACGGCGTAGGTCTCGACCATCGCCTTGGCTGCTGCATAGTCGCCCTCGGAGGTAATGCGCTGAATCTCAGCCAATAACTCGCCATAGAGACGGCGTACCGCCTCGTAGTCGTTGATCTGCAAGTAGTGCTTGCCATCACGCTCGACGATGGCCACCTCGCCATTGGTGGCGTGCTGATACACCCATTGGGCAATGAGTTGGCGGTTGCGCATGTGCGCCTCCTCGATATCCTTGCCAGGCTCAATGCGCACGAGTTGGGTCATCAGACCGTTCATCATCTGCTGGTAGTAGAATGCCTTGTAAGCCTCCTTGTTGGGCAACAGACCGAGGTCAACGAGTTTCTGGTCAGCCATATAGTACAGACCGAACAAGTCGGCACGCGCCTCCTCGATAGTGGAAGCATGCTCCTTGAGCGCATCCTTGCTGACACCAGGCAGCAGTTTGCCCGAACCGTGTCCGACACACTCGTGCAGGTCGGTATGCAGGTCACCACAGAGCGAACCGTATTGGTTGTAGAGGTCGCGGGTGGCATCGTCTATCATAAACTCCTCGTTGAAGCCATTGCCCTTAGCCGCCTCGTTGTAGGCGTGCATGAGGTTGTCGATGGTGACGGACTTGGATCCGTATTCTTTGCGAATCCAGTTGGCGTTGGGCAGGTTGATACCGATAGGGGTAGATGGATAGCAGTCGCCGCCGAGAATGACAGCCGTGATGACCTTGGCACTGACGCCTTTCACTTCTTCTTTCTTGAAGCGAGGGTCGGTGGTGGAATGGTCCTCAAACCACTGCGCATTCTGCGAGATAAGCGTGGTGCGCTTGGTCGCTTCGAGGTCCTTGAAATTGACCATTGCCTCCCATGCGCCCGTGATTCCGAGCGGGTCGGAGTAGGTCTCGGTGAAGCCGTTGATATAATCGACACGGCTGTTGAGGTCGCGCACCCATGCGATGCAGTACTCGTTGAAGGTCTTGAGGTCGCCCGTGCGGTTGAACTCTATCATCTTCTCAATGGCGAGGCGTTGCTCCTCGTTCTCAGCGTAGGGCAGTGCCTTCTCGAGCCAATAGACTACTTTCTCGAGGGCTGCACCATACATACCGTCCACGCGATAGGTCTTCTCGGTGACAATACCGTTCTCCTTGACGAGTTTGGCGTTCAGACCGACCCACATCGGCTCGGCAGAGGTGTCCTTATGGTCTCGATAGTATTGCTCTGCTTCGGCTTGAGTAACGCCCTCGTAGTAGTTGCCCGCTGAGGTCAGCACAAGGTCTTGGCCGTCCTGCTGGTTGGTGCGTTTGGGCAGCACCGTGGGGTCGAACATGACGGGCAGAATCTCCGGCAACAACGCAACACCCGACTCCTTGCAGGCATTGCAGAACCACTCTTGCGTGAACTCGGGCAGGAACTTGTCCTCCGAATAGTGATGGTAGATACCGTTGGAGAACCACACACGCTTGAGGTATTTCTCAAAGTTCAGGAACTCTTGCTCGTTGCGGTTACCGCCGTAGGTTTGGTAGAGGTCCTCCAATGTGCGGCGGATGGTGAGGTTGTACTTACCGTTCTGGTCGTAGAGAATGTCACGCCCCTGCAGAGCGGCTTCGGACAGATAGTAGGTCAGTATTTTCTGCTGCAAAGGCAGTTCTTCGAATCCCGGCACTTGATAGCGCAGGATTTCCAAATCGTAGAATTTGTCCACTGTGTAGTTGAATTCGGTTGGTTGCTCTTTTTGGCACGAAACACACAGCAGCGTGCATGTGCCTAAGGCCATTGTAATGAAACGATTACGCATAATAAAAGAGGATTAGACCTTCCCAACCCCTCCCAAGGAGGGGCCTTCGGGCAAGGTGGTGTTATATTCTTTCAAGTACGGTCTTGACGAGTTCTTTGACGCGCGGCTTGTAGTCTGTGTTGGCAGCCTCCGCCTTGCGCTGGGCAATGACGCAGCAAACGGTCATCGCCTTATGCCCCATGTGGAGTGCCAAGCCGGCGATACAAGAGCCTTCCATCTCGTAGTTGGTAATGCGCTGTCCCTCGTAACGGAATGCCGAAATGCGCTCGTTGATGTCCGGCACGGCGATATTGACACGCAACACACGACCTTGCGGGCCGTAGAAGCCGTTGGCAGCAATGGTGCAACCACGCATCATATCGTCGCGGGCAATACGGTTGACCAACTCCTCGTTGGCAGCCACCACATAGGGCACGGCTGCCTTGGCGGGGTAGTGGATGAACTCGGTGAGTGCCTTTTCAAACCCAAGGTCCGATATTTTGTCCCGATCCTCGTAGAATGCCAACACGCCATCGAATCCGATAGACTTCTGGCTGACAAGGAAAGTACCAAGCGTGATGTCCTCTTGCATGCCGCCGCAGGTGCCGACACGCACAATCTCGAGGCTGCGCTTCTCCGCTTTTTCAGTGCGGGTGGCAAAATCGATATTGGCGAGCGCATCGATTTCGTTCATCACAATATCGCAGTTGTCGGTACCGATACCCGTGGAGATACACGAGATACGCTTGCCTTGGAAGCGCCCCGTGATGGTGTGGAACTCACGGCTCTGGATATTGCACTCAATAGAGCCCTCGTCGAAGAACGAGGCTACCATATCGACACGGTTCTGATCGCCTACAAGAATCACCTTGTCGGCAAGATGTTCGGGTTTGATGTGCAGGTGGAAAACACTGCCATCATCGTTGATAATCAGTTGAGATGCAGGGAAAGTTTTCATGGTCGTAATGGGTAGTTTGTGTAATGTGTAATGTGTAATTAGGCCTCTCCGCCGCCGAAAGAGAGGGGAAGAGTTGAACCTTTGATGGGTTTCATGTCGATGGCACCGTACTGCTGTTCGTACTGGGCGATGTTGTTCTGCAGGGCAAAAAGCAATTTCTTTGCCTGGTCGGGCGTAACGATGATACGCGACTTGACATGGGCTTGGTCCATACCGGGCATCATGCGGACAAAATCGATGACAAACTCGCTCTGTGAATGAGCAATGATAGCCAAGTTGGCGTACGTACCTTCTGCCACTTCGGGCGTAAGGTTTATGTTCAGTTTCTTTTCTTCCATTGTATTATGTAATTTTCGTAATGTATGTAATTTTCGTAATGTATGTAGTTTCCGTAATGTATGTAATTTGCGTGTTGTGTGTAATTTGCGTATCCGTCTGTCGTTAGAGAACTCGGATTAACTAATTTCTCACTCCTGATTCCTAACTGTTCCTACCATGCATCGGTGGGATGTAAAGGTCGGGTAAGTAGTATGTATGCAGTTACCAACGGCAGGCAGATGTCATACCGCAGGATATGCACTACATAGAATCTCGCTTGCCCCATACGGCGTGCGGAGATATTGATGATAAGGGCTTGCAATAACAGTCGTGCGACAAAGAGCACGCCCGCTACCATCCATGCGATGGGCGAACCTACGATACCGATGGCTACCAGCAGCCCGTAGAAAAGCCCGCGTGTCAGTGGCTCTGCGGAGAGGCGTGCTTGTGCAGAGGCTTTGTAGTATGGCGAGACACTCAAGTGGCGGCGCTTCTGATGCAGCCACTCGCGCAGCGTGGTCTTGCTGCTCGACCAAGTCATGCTTTCGCGTGTCAGCACGACAGCGGTATTCTCTGCCGTGGCTATATGGTTGACGAGCAAATCGTCGTCGCCCGCTTTCTCCTTCATATAGCGGGAGAATCCTCCATGGCGGAAGAAAGTCTCTTTCTTGTAGGCTAGGTTACGCCCTACGCCCATATAGGGGTGGTGGCAGAGCGCCGCACCAAGGTAATGCAGCCCGTTGAAGAGCGTGTCGTAACGGGTAAGGCGGTTAATTTCCCCATGCGTCCTATAGTAGGCACCGTAGCCGAGTACGATCTCCGTCTTTGGATCCTCGAAGCCTTGCATCATCTCGCTTATCCAATGCGTCGATTCGGGGCGACAGTCGGCATCGGTAAGCAGCAGATAGTCATAGCGTGCGGCTTTTGCGGCGAGCGTCAATGCCAGTTTCTTGGTACTGCCTATATGTGCTCCGCGAGGTACAAAAGTAGTGCGTAACCGCTTATCCTGCACCATATACTGTTCGATTACCCCGCTTGTGCCGTCTTCGGAACTGTCGTCTACGACAATGACCTCATAGAGAGGGTAGTCCTGTGTCAGTAGCGCTTGGAGATAGGGCGCAAGGTTGCGTGCTTCGTTGCGTGCGCTCAGGATAACCGATACCCCTTTGACTGCTGCACCCGGCTCTGCCAACGGCTTTGTGTGCCGTAGCCGGCGTGCAGGCGCTGCCATATAGCGAGCGTAGAGATATACTTGCAACACAAACACCACTGCCAATGTGCCGATTAGACAGTAGTCTGTTATCGATAGCGAATACCAGTTCAACTTGTAATTATGAATTAGTAATTATGAATGGGGAACGGGGTTATTTGTCGTAAACAAGACTGACATTGTCTATCCATAGTACATTGCCAGCATGTCCAACGAAGGCTTCGTAACGCCCTGCGGTCAGCATGATAACAATATGTGTGGGCTCGGCGGTAGCGTCCCAACCTTCCTCCAAGACAGGCACTATCTTCCCTTTCGAGTTCAGAGCCCGCTCCATAGTGTTGAAGCCCATATAGTCTTTGTACCAACTCTCGCCGGTGATATTGCCGTAGTGTACGGGCACACGGTGTGCATTCTGCCATATCGGTTGCGACTGACTGAAACGCTCGTATGCCGTACCGACACGCACGGCGTGGATATTGCCATCAGCGTCTTCCCAACGATGTTGCAAATAGAGGTAGGCTTCTGCCTCGTCGTGCCCCTCCTGCTTCTTGGGTTTGCCTGTACCTTTGGCGTACCATACCCAGTTCTCGGGCGAGACGATACACTTGTAGTCGAATTGCAGCGCCCTGGGGCGTCCCGTATAAGGTACGCCGAAATCGATATTCTTGTAGGGATCTTTTGCACTTGTAACAGGCTCAAGCGTGCGTCCCGTAAAGAGTGTACCTGCTGCCAAGACCTCGAGGTCTATCATTCCCAAGACACGCACGCCGAGCATGGAACAATCCAACCGGCAGCAGTATCCGCCGCCCTCTCTGCGCTCGGGCATAGCGGTGCAAGCGGCTTTCTCTATACCGATGACATCGGCATAGGCATTGCTCGTAGCCCACGGGCTCGAGAAAGTGCCGCTGTATGTGTAGGCTCCGTTCTCGCGGATGGTGTCGGTGGACGCAAGGCAGTAGAGCGTTTTGGTCTGCCCGCCGAGCAGTTTGGATTCCTTAATGTAACGCACTGTCCATTGCTCCATATCGCCAAACGCCACGGGTTCTACCCGCTCGGCGTAGGCTGCCAGAGCACTCAGCACGATACCCATCAGTAGTATGTTTCTCTTCATATAGGTAGGGGATTCCCCTTTTTTATGTTCATCCGAATTTCTAATCGGCAATGCCGCAGGGGGTGGTGTACTTAGGGGTGGCGGCATTGTCGAGAGTGATGTACTTCGACAACCATTTGAGGTTCAGCGCCTGTATCTGACCGGCTGCCTGACGACCTACTTCGAGCGCACCTGCTTCACGGAGGTGGGTGTTGTCTATTTTGCCATCCGGGAATTTGGTACATTCGCCTGCTGCCACATTCATAAAGTACGGTTTGCTGGCATCATCGCCAAGGTTGGTGAGCCATGCGGCTGTCGATTGCTCCAAGTCGAGCAAAGGCACATTCATACGCTTGGCTACACGCCGTGCGGCATCGGGATAACCTCCGTGACGGGGATAGAAGACGCCGTTCTTGAAATACCGGCGCGAAACAGGCGTACAGAGAATGACATGCGCTTTCTTGTCTTGCGCCTCGCTAATCATTTGGATAAGGTTCTTCTCGTAGTCTGCAATAGAGGCATAGCGCTCGGGATCGGACTGCTTGGCATCGTTGTGCCCGAACTGGATAAGCACAATATCCCCGCGATGAATGCGGTTCATCACCTCCGCCCAGCGTCCCTGCGCTATAAATGACTTGGTACTGCGCCCGTTGCGTGCGTGGTTCTGTATCACGATATTGCCCTGCAGATAGGTAGGAAAGAGTTGCCCCCAACCGCGCTCGGGGGAGGCATCGAGTTCCTCTTTGTCTGCCATAGTAGAGTCGCCCACCATAAAGAGGGTAACGGGTTTCTTACCTGCTGCGGCGCACACAATCGCCAACACACCCAGCAAAAGAATCGGTAGTAGTGTTTTTTTCATTGTTGTAGATATTAGTTCGCTGCGCTGTTAAAAAGTAAAACCGCCGCGCTGTTAGACATTCTATAATTGTGCAAAGATACTGCTATTTTTGTGAATGTACAAATTTTATTGTAATTTTGCGGGCGTAATAGATACAAACGATATAAAAGAGAGAATGAACTATTTCGGAGAACATATAGTGTTTACCAGTTTTGGCGAGTCGCACGGTGCTGCCGTGGGCGGAGTACTCGACGGTGTGCCTGCGGGACTGCGTATCGATTTCGACCTTGTCCGACAGGAACTACTGCGACGCTCGGGGCGTGGGCAGGCAGGAGCTTCGCCTCGTGCTATGCGTGAACCCGACGAAGTGGAATGGCTGAGCGGTGTGGTGGACGGCGTAACATTAGGCACCCCCATCGCTTTCCTAATCCGTAACCGTGATGCCCGCCCCGAAGACTATGCGTGGCTCAAAGATACTTACCGCCCTGGGCATGCCGACAAAGTCTATCAACAGAAATACGGCATACGCGACTGGCGTGGGGGAGGTAGAGCCTCTGCACGCGAAACGGCAGGTCGTGTGGTCGCCGGCTGTATCGCCAAGCAACTCTTGCGGCAGCGCGGGATAACGATAGAGGCTGGGTTGGTGCAGGTAGGCGAAGAGAAAGACCCTGCACGCTTCGCCGATACCATCCGCACCGTACAACAGGCGGGCGACTCTATCGGCGGTATTGTGCGTTGTACGATAACGGGCGTACCCGTCGGGGTGGGAGAGCCTATCTTCGACAAACTGCAGTCGCACCTTGCGTATGCTATGCTGAGTATCAACGCCTGCAAAGGATTCGACTATGGTACGGGCTTCGCAGGGGTAGGGCTGCGTGGCAGTGTGGCAAACGCCGTCTCGGGGGGAATAGCGGGCGGCATAAGCGACGGCTCGCCTATTGTCTTCCGCTGCGTATTCAAACCCACGCCCACCACCCCACTGGCACTCGAGGCGATGCACTATGCACTATGTGGCAGCGTATCGTCGCAGACAGCCAAGAATGCACCATGCACAATGAACAAGGGGCGGCATGACGCTTGTATCGCGGTGCGTGCCGTGCCTGTGGTAGAGGCTATGGCTGCGCTTACACTTGCGGATCTCTTAGAAGAACAGATGTTTTAGATACATTCTCCTGCTCGCTGTCATTGCATTTTTGTGTAATAACAATGCGTAATAACAATAAGAAAAGCCTGCTTTGCGTTTCCGCTAAGCAGGCTTTTATAAACAGGCTGGTGAGTAGTCCGTGTGCTACCGGCATTACTCAACTACAGTGCCGAGAGCGTTGTACTTCACGCCGTTCTTCAGAATAACGAGTTGACCGTTCTCGATGCTCTTGACAGCCTTTACTTCTTCTGCTGTCACATTCTCGTTGGCAGTCACGCCGCTGATTTCGATGCTCTTGATACGATAGCCGCCTGCGAACTCCTTGATTTCTACGATACCTTCATCGTTAGCTGTATATTCGAGAGTCTTCCAGATGTAACCTTCTTCGTCTGCGCCTTCATCACCTTTGCTCTTTGCAGGGCAGGTCAGGTCTGCGGTTACTGCAACGGCCCCCTTGGGATACTCGTTTTTCTCATCTGCGAAGTTCGCAGCAGAATTGCCCTTGGCTGCAACAACCAACTTAATGGTCGAACCGCTCTTTACATTCTCGATCTTCAAGATACCATTCTTACCACCGAACTCGAAGCCCTTACCCAATGGAATATTGAATGCTTTGGTTTTATCTGAACTGTTTTTAACCGAGAAAGTGATGTCGGTGGTCAGTGCAGAAGGAGTGGTGATACCTGCCACACCGGCTTTGACATCATATACCAACTTGGCGTCAGTGCTTTCTGTGTTTTTGGTAGCATCGGTAACAGTCCAATCGCTCTCCGTGGTCAGTGTAGTCAGATCGTACACCGTAGCGTTAATAGTCATTGCTGCCATCATAGAAGCAGCGAAGAAGAAAATCTTTTTCATTGTGTTGTGTTTTATTTTTGGTTATGTAAATTGTGTTGCTGTGTAGTAGTATAAATTATTGCTTGTGCGGCACTAGGTATTGTAGTTATGCCGCCTGCGTACCTTTGTATTTACGCTGCAAAGGTACGGCATTTCGTGTGTTCACGCCTGCACCATATTGACACAATATGTGTAAATTTTTGCGGTACTGTTTCTAGTTGTTCTAGATATTCTAGATATTCTAGATATTCTAGATGTTCTAGATGTTCTAGATGTTCTAGATATTCTAGATGTTCTAGGAATTATAGGGGGAGATGCACCTTATTCCTCCAGCGGGGCTTTGCCGTTGTAGCGGATGTTCTTGG
>CAVFHY010000004.1:14224-46375 GCA_963622445.1 Bacteroidaceae bacterium | reverse complement strand
GAAGAATAAAAAAAGAGGACGATAGTTGCCTAATCAGACACACGACGGCACCGATGCCGTCGTGTGTCTGATTAGGTTTTGAAAATAGTCCTTTGGGCATTATACCTTGCTCAAAGGCTGCGGAGAGTAGCGAGGAGGAATTGGTAGAACTTCTGCACCGTGGCGATATTGACACGCTCGTCGGGAGAGTGCGGGTGCTCTATCGTGGGGCCAAAGGATATCATATCCATACCCGGGTAGTTGCGGCCTATAATACCGCACTCGAGACCCGCATGTATCGTAATGACACGGGGCTCCGTACCGAACTCCTGTTGGTAGATATGTTTCATCACCTCCAAGACAGGACTGTGCAGATTGGGTTTCCAACCCGGGTATGAACCCGAGAACTCAACCGAGGCTCCTGCCAAAGAAAAAGCCGACTCGATAACGGACTGGAGCTCCTCCTTGCGGGACTCGACCGACGAGCGAGTAAGGCAGAACGCCTGTATCTGCTTCCCGTCGGTGGTAATCATCGCAAGGTTGTTGCTCGTCTCTACCACATCGGGCATCTCGGGTATCATACGATAGACACCGTGCGGACAGAGCGTGATGGCATGGATAAGGAAATCCTGTACATCTTCGGGCAATTCGGTCTTCGGGCAAGCCACATCTTCTGCCGTAAGCGAGATAGTGTCCTCTACCCCGTCGTACTCACGAATGAAGAGGTCTTCGTAGTCTGCCACCAAGTCGAGCAAGTCGTCCTTGCTCTCGGCAGGAACAGTAATAACACACGAGGCTTCGCGCGGAATAGAGTTGCGCAGCGAACCGCCCTCGACAGAGACCAGGCGTGCCTCGTAGTTGGCTACTGCGTCTTTCAAGAAACGGAAAAGCAACTTAATGGCGTTGGCACGCTGCATGTGGATGTCGCAACCCGAATGCCCGCCCTTGCAACCTCTGAGCGACACGCAAAGGGCGATGTCGCCTTCCTCTACAGGAACCGGCTCGTAGTCGAAAGTGGCAGCCGTATCTACCCCTCCAGCACAGCCCACATAGAGTTCTCCCTCGGTCTCGGAATCGAGATTGATAAGCGTCTTCCCCTGCAGAAAACCGCCCTTAAGGCCGAACGCACCGTACATACCCGTCTCTTCATCGACCGTGAAAAGGGCTTCGAGCGGGGGATGCTCCACACTCTTATCGGCAAGGATAGCCATCGCCGTAGCGACACCGATACCATTGTCCGCACCAAGGGTAGTGCCCTTCGCCGTAACCCACTCACCGTTGTCCTCGACATAGGCCTGAATGGGGTCTTTCCCGAAATCGAAAACTATGTCGCTGTTCTTCTGCGGCACCATATCCATGTGCCCTTGCAGAATAACGCCCGGGTGGTCCTCCAACCCCGGTGAGGCAGGCTTACGGATAAGGACATTACCTATCTCGTCGATAAGCGTCTCCAAGCCAAGACTACGACCGTAGTTTGCCAAGAATGCCGACACTTCTTCTTTCTTTCCGCTGGGGCGGGGGATTTGGGTTAGGCTGTAGAAGTTCGTCCACACGCCTTGAGGTGCTAAGTGTTTCATATCGTTTATGGTTTTATTAGTTTATGGATGGTTGAGACTATTGCGTGTTGAACACAGTTTAGTAGTCTTCGGTGGTGTAGCGGTCGATAGTGAGTTCACCGCAGAGGTCTTTCTGCAGCAAGCGTTTAACCAACTCCGGATTGTCGGTATTCTCCCCGAGCAGGTACATCATCTTGGTGAGCAACGCCTCGGTAGTAATGTCGTAGCCCGAAAGGACACCCGCCTTGAGCAAGTTCATCGACACCGCATACCGCCCCATCTCCACAGAGCCTGTGTTACATTGGGTCTTATTCACAATAATAATGCCACGATCGACGGCATCGCGCAACTGGCGATACAGCCACTCCGAAGAGGGAGCATTGCCCGCTCCGAAGGTCTCCAAGACTACCCCACGCAAGCCCGGTGTGGTAAGCACCTGATGGACTATCGCCTCCCGGATACCGGGGAAAAGTTTCAGTACCCCCACATTCTGGTCGGTCTTGACCCGCAGACGCAAAGGTGCATTCGGGTCGTTGTAATGAATAAGGTGCGGCTGGTAGATAATATGCACACCCGCCTTGGCGAGCGCGGGATAGTTGTACGAATTGAACGCCGAGAAATGCTCCGCATTGCGCTTGGTGGTGCGGTTGCCACGGAAGAGCCTGTCCTCGAAAAAAATTGTAACCTCCGGAACCATGGCATTGCCGTAAGCGTCTTTCGCCGCAGCAATTTCGATAGCCGTCAAGAGGTTCTCTTTTGCATCGGAACGCAAGATACCTATCGGCAACTGACTGCCCGTGAAGACCACAGGCTTGTTCAGATTCTCCAACATAAAAGAGAGCGCCGACGCCGAATAGGACATCGTGTCTGTACCATGCAAGATAACAAAACCGTCGTAAGCAGCATAGTTGTCATAGACTACATGCGCCATCTTTGCCCAATTATCGGGATTGACATCGGACGAATCAAGCAACGGCGAGAAGACATGTACATCGACCTGAATATCCCCCGAGAAGAGTTCTGGCACAAAGGCCTTGAAAGTCTCCATATCGGCAGGCAGCAACGCACCTGTTTCTTTGTCGCGCACCATAGTAATGGTGCCGCCCGTAAAAAGAAGTAGAACTTTACGCATAGGCAAACCGAAATACTTTACCGACTACAAAGGTACGATATTCCAACGAAATACGCAAGAACCACCCCCACGATAAAGTACACAAATAACAGAAGACGACAAATAGTAGATTTTTTTACACTCTCTATGCGTAACAGATAATTTTTGGCACAATCTTTGTCTATTAAGAAAAAGTATAAAAAAAATACACGAATTATATGCTGACCACAAAATTAAACATTTTGCTCTGCGACAGCGACATCAACTTGAGTACCGTATTGGCTGACTACATGACAAGCCGGGACTTCAATGTAATCTGTACCGCAGACGGGCCTGAAGCCCTTGAAACCATTCGTTCGAGACACATCGATCTGTTGCTGACGGACATTACACTGCCCACGCTCGACGGTCTCGAGGTGCTGAACCAGTTACGCCAAACCAGCAATCCAGTGCCTGTGGTATTCCTAACTGCCCGCAACGCCAAGGAAGACATGCTCCGCGCATTCGAACTGGGCTGCGACGACTATGTGACCAAGCCTTTCAGTATGGATTTGCTCATCTACCGCATCAACGCCATTCTGCGCCGCTACCTCGCAGGCGTAGATGACGAGACCGTAGTATTCGACATAGCAGGACGCACTTTCGACTCTGTACACCAGACCTTCGATGGTAAGCACATGTCCTCGCGCGAGAGCGACTTGATGCTCCTACTCTGCCGCCGCATGAACTCGCTGGTAGATCGCCACACCATTCTCGGCGCACTCTGGAAGAACGACGACTACTTCGCAAGCCGCTCGCTGTCGGTCTATGTGAACCACCTGCGCAAACACCTTGCAGGAACAGGCTATCGCATCATCGGCGTACACGGCAAAGGCTACAAATTGGTAGACGCTGCGGAATAAGCCGCACCGTTGGTTTGCAAAGAAGAATTACTCACAAGAGCCTGCTCGGAGGATATGTCTCCCCGAGCAGGCTCTTTTTTTAAGAGTATGAATGAGGAATCGGGGAAAGAGTATCTGTGAACGCCTTACCGAAAAACAACGCACCAAGATACGATTTGCAAGGGTCGGGAAAATGTTGTACCTTTGTTGCGGGTTTAGGCGGGTGCGGTTGTCGCAGGCAACGGAACACCCCAAAAAACCAAAGGGCAGTACTTGTTCCTGCTCACTACAAAAACAACACAAAACACGATACACTTTACGGATGCGGATATGAAAACAGATACACGCATAAAACGAGTAGCACCGTCGGTACTGTCGGCAGACTTCGGAGAACTAAGGAAAGAACTCGAGATGATAAACCGAAGCGATGCCGACTGGCTGCATGTGGATGTGATGGACGGGTCGTTTGTTCCCAATATCTCGTTCGGGTTTCCACTTATGGTGCCTATGCACAAGTACTGCCGGAAACCGCTCGATGTGCATCTGATGATAGTACACCCTGAGAAATATGCAGAACGGTTCTGCGACGCTGGTGCATATAGCGTCGGCTTTCACCTCGAGGCGACAGACGACCCGCTGCCTATCCTCCACCTGATTCGTGCCAAAGGTGTGCGCACCTGCCTGACTATCAATCCAGACATCGATGTACACCGCCTCGACCCTTACCTCGACAAAGTGGATATGGTGCTGCTGATGTCGGTCTATGCCGGCTTCGGAGGACAAGCCTTTATCCCCGAAACGATTGAGAAGATACGCTGCGTGCGCAACGAGATAGACCGCCGAGGGTTAAAAACGCTCATCGAAGTAGACGGAGGCATCAACACCAAGAATGCCGCCGAGGTGTTCGCTGCGGGCGCAGATGTGCTGGTAGCCGGTAGTGCCGTCTTCCACGCCAAAGACCCCGAGGCTGCCATACGGGCGATGAAAGGACTATAAAAAAGCACAGATAGTGAACCCGCCCCGTCCTCTCCGTTGGCAAGAACGCCTGCAGACCGTGCCTATGGTAACACTGCTGGCAGTACTATTGGCGGGCATACTCGGCTGCTACTATACGCAACACCCACTAAACCTGCTCGCCGACACAGAGGTCGACTACTTAGACTCGCTGCACACCTACGAAGTAGTATTGCGCGACTACCCCTCTGCCCATACAAAGACCATGCGCTATACGGCAGAAGTATTGGCGATAGTGGACAGCACCGTTGTACCCGCCACAGGCCGCGCGTACCTATATCTCCGCAAAGACTCGCTACGGGCAATGCCGACTATGGGCGACACACTGCTGGTACGCACCCGCATACGCCGAGGCGGACGGCTCGGGAACTTCGACTACGGACTATACTTGCGGCGGCAAGGCATTACGGGACAAGCGTTTGCGTCTTCCAAACAATGGCGGACAATCGCCCCGCACAACGAACAGCAGACACAGTGGCAGCCCGTACAATGGCAGCACGCACTACTCGAACGATACCGAAAGGCAGGCATAGGCGGTGCAGAAGCAGGCACGGTAGCGGCATTGACCTTAGGCTACAAAGAAGACCTCGACCCCGACATAGAACGCAGTTTCCAAAAAGCGGGCGCTGCGCATATACTCGCCGTAAGCGGTCTGCACACGGGCATCATCTACACCCTATTGGTGGCACTGCTGACACTCGGCGGACGGGTACGCCCGCTGTACAAACAGCGTCTGTGGCAATGTATCCTCTCCGGCAGTATCATAGCGGGACTGGCGGCATACGCTGCGATGACGGGCGGCACCCCCTCCGTGGTACGCAGCGTACTGATGCTCACACTCATGGAGATAGCCGTAGTACTGCACCGAGAGGCGTTCTCGCTCAACACGCTAGCAGCCGCAGCAGTGCTGATACTGTCTGTCCGGCCGTTAGACCTCTTCTCCGTAAGTTTTCAACTGAGTTTTATGGCGGTATTGGGGATATTGGTTTTGTTGCCGCTGTTCCCTTTCCGCCTGCCCGGCGGGAAAGGAAAGGCACATTCGCCCCGGGCGATCGTGAGGCGTATAGGCAATTATTTTGTAGGCATAGTGGCTGTATCGCTGGCGGCGCAATTAGGTACCCTACCGCTGACGCTCTACTACTTCGGGCAATGCTCGAACTATTTTCTGCTGACCAACCTGATAGTTATCCCGCTGGCGTTTGTCATCGTATCGCTCGGCGTATTGCTACTCGGCATAAGCGGATTGGCAAGCCTCGGCTGTGCAGGAGCATGGCTCGTGCGGGGTGTGGCAGATGCATTGACTCTCTCGGTACGCTTTCTCAACGGGTCGGTGGGTTGGATAGAACGGCTGCCAGGCTCGGTAACGACTATGCGAATCTCGCTGCCAATGGTGTTCCTGCTCTACGGGGCGATTGCGGGCGGATACCTCAGTCTTCGCCGCAACCTATGGTACCTGCTGCCCACGGCGGTATGTCTAACCCTATTCTGTTACCTCTATACGACCGTATAAAACCTATGAATGATTTCCCCATGGCCTTAAGCCTCTCCGAACTCGGTGCGCTGATAGAGGAGAGCATAGAAACGATGCTGCCCGATACCTATTGGGTATGTGCAGAGATTGCATCGATGAGCGAGCGCGGCGGACACCTCTACCTCGAGTTGGTGGAGAAAGGCGCACACGAGACCCTCATCGCCAAGCAGCGTGCTACCTGCTGGAGCCATGTACAGACCATGCTACGGGCGTACTTCGAGCAAGAGACGGGGCGGCGGCTCAGCGCAGGAATGAAAGTGCGGCTCGAGATAGAAGTACGCTACCACGCCCTCTATGGACTGAGCCTGAATATAGTGGGGATAGACCCCCGCTACACCCTCGGCGACCTCGCCCAACAGCGGTTGCAGACTATTGCCCGCCTGCAAGAAGAGGGCGTCTTCGATATGCAACGCGCACTCGAACTGCCCCGCCCGGTACAGCGAATAGCAGTCATCTCGGCGGCATCGGCAGCGGGCTACGGCGACTTCGACGACCAGTTGCAGCACTCGGGCTATCGGTTCTCGACCACTCTCTTCGCCGCTACCATGCAGGGCGAACGGGCAGAACAATCGATACTCGCAGCCCTCGCCACGATTGCGGAAATGCAAGAGGACTTCGATGCGGTGGTCATCATACGAGGCGGAGGTGCTACGACCGACCTCGGCTGCTTCGACCTCTACTCGCTCTGCGCCCACTGCGCACAGTTCCCGCTGCCTATCCTGACAGGTATCGGGCATACGCGCGATGTGAGCGTGCTGGATATGGTGGCGCACGAGGCACTCAAGACACCGACTGCCGTGGCGGCATTCCTCGTAGAGCGCATGGACACAGAAGCAGAACGCCTCAAAGACCTGCTGACACGCCTAAGCCGCACCGCCGAGCGGCAGATACTCGTCCGCCAACATGCCCTCGACTTACTCATCCAACGCCTACGCTTATGTTCGCCCGAGCGTATCTATAACATGGGCTATTGCCTCACAAAACAAGGGGATCGCATAATCCGCAGCATACACGACCTACAGGCGGGCGACCGGCTGACTACCTATCTGCAGGACGGGGCAGTAGAATCCGTTGTACAATAAAAGAAGGACTCTGGTTACACCCAATGGCAAAACACGCATACATACTGAGCAAACAACAGACCGTAGGTGCAGTGGTACTGCTCGTACTGGCGGTGGCAGTGATGACCTTTGTACATCTTGTACCGCAGAAGCCCGTAGCGGTCGCAGCAGACAGCACGCTACTCTCGGCGGCGGACAGCCTACGCATACCCCGCTACACCTATCGCTACGACACCGTGGCACTCTGCTTGCGCCCGTTCGACCCCAACACAGCCGACTCTCTGACGCTGCTACAACTGGGGCTGAAACGCTGGCAAGTAAGCAATATGCTGAAATATAGGGCAAAAGGCGGCGTCTATCGGCGCACGGAAGACCTCAAGCGACTATACGGCATGACCGACAGCCTCTACAACATACTGCTGCCGTACATCGACATCGACAGCACACGCTTTGCGGTGCCTGCGGCACGGGAAGACTCGTTCGTACTGCGCTATCCGAATACGAAAAAAGACACCCTGATAGAACTGAATGCAGCGGACACGGCTGCACTCTGCTGCCTACGGGGCATCGGTAGCGGCGTGGCGCGACAGATAATACGCTACCGTACACAAATAGGCGGGTACGCTTCGCCCGAACAGATACGGGAAATAGAACTGCTGCAACAATTGGACGAGGACAGCCTCCTCGTGTTCTGCTTCGACTCCGTCCTGCCGCACCTATGGGCAGAGCCCGACTCCATACGACCGATAGCCGTCAACCACGCCTCGGTGCGCACCCTCCAACGCCATCCGTACCTGCGCTACGAGCAGGCGAAAGCACTCTACACGCTGCGGCGCAACCGGTTCCGCCTGTCTTCGATAGACGAGTTGCGCACACTGCCCGAGTTCACCCCTACCGACATCGAACGACTAACACCGTATCTGTCGTTTGAGGAATAAGAGAGGTACACAAAAAGTGCCGTGATTGCTCACGGCACTTGGCGGAAAGTGAGGGATTCGAACCCCCGATACGACGTAATGCGTATACCGCATTTCGAGTGCGGCTCTTTCGACCACTCAGACAACTTTCCATTTGCATTAGCAGACTACTGCCTGCCACTTCCTATCGAAAGCGGTTGCAAAGGTACGGCTAATTTTCGATATACACAAGCACTTCGTGCATTTTTCTTTGGTTTGCGTATTTTGTTCTTCATTTTGTACTGCCCTGTTGTACTGTCTTGTATGGTCTATACTGTGCCGACGGCTTTCGCTTTTCCGTTGCATCACCGCAAAAATAGTACTTATAACGACACAAAAAAACGGGAAAGGTACCAATCTTTCCCGTTTTGTGTGCATCTGTCTTGATGCTTTTTTGTATCGCTCTAAATAGAAACTGCAGTTATTTCTTACGCTTGGTGGGGCGGGATTTCTTGTTGCGCTTCGTGATGAACGAATAGCACACGCCGCCTACTACCAATACGACCACAACACCCAAGAAAATCAGAATACCGCTCGACAGGTTGTCGCCCTTCACACGGCTCCACATATCCAACATTTCCTTGGTCTGCTCGCCGCAGTCGTGCATCAATGCACAGCGGTCTATCACGCTCTGGTCGGGATAGAAAACCGAATTGGCGTGCACCGCCGTAGCCCCTTCGCCGAAGAAATAAGTCAAATCGACGGTCTCTTCGTTCTCCTCGGCATCGTCTGCCCACTCCAATACTTCTGGCGATGCGATAACACTCACATAACCAATCTCTTCCATATTGAGAATAGCGTTCTCGGGCTTGCAGAGGTAGTTGATGAAATAGCTGGCAGCCTTGCGGTTCTGTGCATATTTGGGGATACACCAACCGTCGAACCACACATTCGAGCCTTCCTCGGGCACTACATAGCGCAGTTCAACCCCGTCGGCTGCCTCGTCGATAGCCCACTGGGCATCGCCCGACCACGACACATTGAGCCAAGTCTTGCCCTTGGTCATGTCCTCCTTGCCGAAATCGACCTCCCAGCCGGCGATGTTTTCCTTCGCCTGCACGAGAATGTCCTCTACACGCTGAATGCGCTCGGGGGTGATATTTGCCACCAGGTCTTCGCGTGTTACCTCGCCACGGGCAATCTCCTCACGATATGCATAGAGCACGATGACGGAATAGATATCACGGAAAGCGTCCTTCATAAAAATGTGGTTCTTGAATTTCGGGTCGAGGATAAATCCCCACGACTGCAAGTCTGCCTCGTCCACAAATTTCGGGTTATAGAGCACACCCGTTGTTCCCCACATATAGCCCACGGCATAGTCGCTAACTGTCAGGCTGTCAGACATCTGCTGGAACATCGCCTGTGCGAACGGTGCTACATTGTGTGTGTAGTTGGGCGTAGCACCGAAGTTTGTATCGATAGGCAGCAGCAGTCCCTCACGGAGCATACGCTCGATGATGTACTCGCTCGGGCAGATGACATCGTAGTCCTCATGTCCGACCTCAATCTGGGTGAGCATCGACTCGTTGATGTCGAAAGTGGAGTAGAGAATCTCTACCTCCTCGCCCGTTTGCTCTTTGTACCAGTCGGGGAAGGTGTTCAGGACATGGTCCATGTCGATATAGTCCGCCCAGTTGTAGATCTTGAGCGTGTGCGCACGGTCGGCTGCCGAAGCCGTAAAAGCAAGGCACAATGCACACTGCAGAATGCAGAATGCGAGAGAGAAGCGTTTCATTTTTTATTCTTTTGTTGTTTGGTTGAACGGAAATTGATAATAAGGAGCAGTACCAAAATAGTCAAGAAGATGATACTGAACAGCGGACGCAACTCCGGCGTAAGACCGCCCTTGCGTGCGTCTGCATAGATAAAGGTGGAGAGGGTCTCCAGGCCGTTGGAGCCTTTGGTGAAGAAGGTAACGCCGAAATCGTCTATCGAGAGTGTGATAGACAAGATAAATCCCGAAATCATGCCTGGCCATAGTTCCGGCATCAGCACTTTTCGGAGTGCCTGCATAGGCGTCGCACCGAGGTCGAGTGCCGCCTCATAGACATTGGGGTTCATCTTCGTCAGACGGGGCATGACGCTCAACACCACGTAGGGCGTACAGAACACCACATGGGCTGCGATAACAGTACCCAGACCACGGCTGACACCGAGGAAGACGAACAGCAGGAATAGCGAGATACCCGTCAATATGTCTGGGTTAATCATCGGAATGGAGTTGAGGAACGACACCACGCGGCGGTCACGCTGGCGCATATTGTAGATACCTATCGCTGCCAGTGTTCCCAATAGCGTGGAGATAGCCGCCGCCGCCAAGGCAATGATGACCGTATAGAGCATGGCTCGGTATAGGTTCGGGTCCACCCGCACATTGTCCACATAGTCGTAGCCCGTGAGCAGGTTCTCGTATAGTCCGAAGGTGAAGCCCGTCCAGTTGCCGAATACCTTACTCTTTGTGAACGAGAATATGAAAATTAGCAAGATAGGCGCATATAGTACGACCAGAATGAGCCAGAGATAGGCTTGCCCTGCAAAGCGTGACCAGAAGCCACGGCGCTCTATCATCGATCCGGTAGGGTTCTTTCTCATAGCAGACCTCCTTCCTGTTCTCCGCTGTCTTTCTGTCCGAAGAACGATGTAAGTCCAATGATAATCAGCAAGATGAGCGATAGTGCCGCTCCGTAGTTCCACATCGTGATACCGCCCTCGGAGAAACTGCGCTGGATAAGCGAGCCGAAGAGCGTTATCTTGTTGTGGGTAAGCAACTCAGATATGGCAAAGGTAGATACCGTAGGCATAAATACCATGATAATACCCGAATACACACCCGGCATAGAGAGCGGAACGATGACTTTGGTAAATACCTTTACACGGTTCGCACCCAGGTCTTGTGCTGCCTCGATAAGGCTGGTGTCCATCTTTTGCAGCGTGTTGTAGATGGGGTAAATCATGAACGGCAGAAAGTCGTACACCATACCAAACAGCAGTGCGCCCTCGCCCAGCGGCAGCCCGAACATGTGGAATAGTTCGACCGTGGCGATAGTACGCAGCAGGAAGTTAATCCACATCGGCAGGATAAATAGTATCGCCATCACGGCAGGCGTACGGAACGACTGCATCGCCATGATATACGCTGCAGGATAGCCCACCACCAGGCAGATAATGGTCGTCAGGAGCGCAATCGCCAGCGAGTAGATAAAGGTGTTGACTGCCTCAGACTTGGTGAAGAAACTTACGAAGTTTTGTATCGTGAAGTGTCCCTGGGGGTCGGTAAAAGCATAGACCGCTATGAGCAACAGCGGCAGCACTACCAACAAGACAAGGAACAGAATATACGGCCACGCCCATGTGCGGCGCGACTGAAGCCAGTGCTTCCACTTATTCCTTTTCATTGTCTTCGGCAGGTTGAGAATCAGTCGTTTTCTTATAGAGTCGGATATAACTCGGGGCTATCTTGACACCCACACGGTCGCCGTCGTCCCAGATGTCGTTGGTATCGACAAATAGGTCATCGCCGTCGTCGGTGCGGACTTGCAGGTGGTAGTGGTCCCCCTTGTAGAGAATGAAATAGACATCGCCCGAAAGCACGCCGTCTTCCTCATCGTCCTGCAAGTTGACACGGTTGAAATCTACCTCTACTTCTACCTCCTCGCCCACTGCAAAACGCTCTGCCGTGCGGTCGGTAATGTCCCATTCTGCATCTAGGAACTCAACCTTGTTGCCCTCGAGCACTTTGCCATCGAACGAGTTGCAAAGGCGTTCCTTGCGCATAACCTGAATATCTTCGGGCTTTACCAGAATACCCACACGCCGCCCCGGGTCGAAAGCGTGGTAGTCCTGAATCATGAGTTCGTAGCCATTGTCGGTCAGCACCGTCATCTCGTAGTGCACGCCTTTGAATATACAACTCTGCACCTCGGCATAGAGTTGCCACGGCTCGGTGGTGTAATCTTCGGCGTCAGCGGCAGCGATAGGGTCGTCTGTGGTTGGCAGTTTGTCGGCCTGTTTCTCTTCGGCATAGCCTATGTACCAGTCCTCTGGGCGTACAACCACATCCACCTCTTGCTTCTCGCCAAAGCCCTCGTCCACGCACTCAAAATCACGCCCGCAGAAATGTACTAGGCGGTCGTGCACCATCGTGGCGTCGAGTAGGTTGCTCTCACCGATAAAGTCTGCCACAAAGCAGTTCTCCGGCTCGTTGTATATGTCGGTAGGGGTGCCTATCTGCTGAATCTTGCCCTCACGCATTACGACGACACGGTCGCTGAGCGTCAGTGCCTCCTCTTGGTCGTGGGTGACATAGATAAAGGTGATACCCAGTTTGTTGTGCATCTCGCGCAACTCCATCTGCATATCTTTGCGCATCTTGAGGTCGAGTGCAGCCAACGGCTCATCGAGCAACAGCACTTCGGGCTCGTTGATAATAGCCCGTGCTATCGCCACACGCTGTTGCTGACCGCCACTGAGGGAATTGACATCGCGGTACTCGTAGTCCGACATGCTGACCATCTTGAGCGCTTTCTTCACCCGCTTCTCCATTTCGGGCTTGGCTACGCCTTTCAGTTTCAATCCGAAAGCCACATTCTCGAACACATTGAGGTGCGGGAAGAGCGCATACTTCTGGAACACCGTGTTCACTGGTCGCTCGTGTGGGGGCATTTCGGTTACATCTTCGCCGTTGAGAAGAATATCTCCCGACGTGGCTACCTGGAAACCTGCTATACATCGTAGCAGAGTGGTTTTTCCGCAGCCGGATGGTCCTAAAATTGTTACAAACTCGCCTTTCTTAACCTGAAGGCTCACATCGTCTAAGGCAAACTTCCCATCCTCGAATTGTTTCGAAACATGGTTTACCTCAATGATAAAGTCAGACTTTTGCATCCGCGTACTTTAGACAACTGCGCTTTTGTTGTGCGCAAAAAGGTAAATAAAAAAGAAATGGGGACTTACTCTATGTTTGGAATGCCCCGACTTACATATAATTAAGTTCGTTTATTTTTTCGGCTGTGGAATGGTCTTGGTGTCCGTATGCGTATCTTTCGCCTTTGTCCTCTTCGTTTGTTCTTTTTCTCCTTGCGTTGCACGCCGTGCTGCGGAAAAGACCATATCGGGCGCAAAGGTACTGCTTTTTTGAAAAATGCACAATAGGAAGTCCCATTTTATCAGGAATTTCCCCGCCCATAGCAGTCTATGGTTTGGGTGGGACAGAAAACGGAAAGAGAGGGCTGCCCTGGGTGGGCAGTCCCCTCTTTCGGGATTCGTCCTGTGGTTACTTCACAATCAGTTTGGATTGGAGGACATCCGTACCGGACTTCACGACAACGAGATAAACACCTGCTGTCGGCAGACCCGGGATGATCACAGGCGCAGAGAGGTGAGCCGAGTGGTAAACACGACCGCCCGTAGCCGAGATGACATCCAGCGTAGCATCGGCAGCAAACGAGCCGAGTACCTTAATGTCCTGACCGACGGCAACAGGGTTCTGTGCCAGCGCAAGGCTGCTAACGAAGAGGTTGTTGATACCGGTCGGCTTGCCGACTGTGATGATCAGTGTTACCTCACCGCAACGCATATCCACTACCTTGGTGTAGAGTCCCTCTTGGGTATCTGCGTCCAGCAGTTCTTCGCCATTGAGGATATACGGCAGTTTGTCGGTTGTGACGGAATCGCGGAGAACCAAGTCTTCGCCTGCTACCATCAGATGGAGCGTAACGATACTGTCGCAGCCATAGACACTCGTCTGCTTCGACGGATAGTCGCCTGCTTCGGACAGCCCCGCCCATACATCGTACGAATAGCGGTCGCCCTGGCAGATAGCGCCACGCACCGTTGTGCGCTCGGTCTTGTGTGCAAATACATTGAGTGTAGCCACGCTGTCGCAACCGATGGCGTTCTTGAGCGTATCGATATAGGTGCCGCTCTCCGTAATCTTGCCATATTTGCCGAACTCGACATAGTCGCCCTCGCAGAGGTGATAGTCGGTCGTACCCGTCAGGATCTCGTTGACTGTCAGACGGAGCGTAACGATACTGTCGCAACCCGTAACGAGCGACGAGAGAGTATCGGACTTGATAGTCGATACATAGTAGCGCTCGCCGTTGTACTCGTAGTAGTCGCCCTGACAGATCGTCTGGAAGATGTCTGTGTAGAGACGCGGACGCACATAGAGGTTGAGTTCTACAATCGAGTCGCAGGTGTTTGTACCCGCTATTTTCTGCTTGTACACATTGCTCTGCTCTGCCTTGGCGATAGAGAAGTTGAAGTCGTTGTAGTCCTCGCCTGCACAGATGGTGTCGTAGATAGTCGTAACGGCATTGTCGTTCACCGTCAGGCTCAATACCGTGTAGGTATCGCTGACACCGTTCTTGGAGGCTTGCGTATAGCGCATATACTCTTTGGTACCTACTTGGAGCGTTGTCTCGGGGAGCGTGAAGTTCTCGTCCGAGTAGTCGTTCCAGCGGCAGATAGACGCTGCATACTGCTCGACTACTGTCGTATTGAGCGACACATTTGCCAAGTGGATGCGGTTCTTGCTTGCCGTCTTCGTAGAGTAGTTGACAAAGGCAATCCGGATACGCTCGCCGATATACTCGGAGAGATCGATATGGAACAACTCGCCTGCATGCGTCAGGGCTGCATAGGAGTAGTCAGCCTCGTCGTTCTCGTCGTCGGACCACCAGGTGGTGTTGGCGAGTGTCCATGTCTCGCCGGCATCTTCGGATACAGCCACGAAGAACTTGTCTTGCACGAAGATCGAATCCGGTTCGTCCGAAGTCGGCGTATGGGTATTCGGCATACCATTGTCGTTGTTGGATACACCCAACAGGAACGACAGTTGGAGAATCGATTCCTTGTCGAGCATCGTCAGGTCGACTACCGGTGTCAGGAGCCAATGATTAACGGTACCCGAAGTCGAGGTAGGAGCGTAGATACCATTCGAAGCGATAGGCGAACCGACAGCGCGTTGCCAGTTGGTAGCCGTCTCCACAACATAGCAGTCCTCCATTTTCTTTTGCCCCGAGAAGATATCCGAAGGCAGCACGCTTGCACGATTCCAGTTCTCGGGATAGGTGCGTGCGGCGGAGAAGTTCTCGAAGAAGCGGACGGTGTAGTCTGTTTGGAAATCGGATACCACCCAGTCGGCTGTTTCCTCGTCGCTGCAGAGGTGCTGCACACGATAGTAGTAGGTCGTGGCAGGCGTCAGCGACTGCAAGGCGAACTTGCCGCCCGCTTTTACCAGCACGGTATCGACTATCATCGGGCTATTGTCTGCAAACGCTTCGTCGGTAGCCACTTGGAGTTTGATACTGTCCGTACCTGCTACGAACCACTGCAACAGTGCCGAAGTGGAGGTAATGTGTGCTGCGGACAAATTGGTGGCGGTGGAGCAGAACGAACTCTCCACGATATCCATATCGTCGATGAAGAAATAGCCCGTTGCGCCATTGTCAGGATAGAGAAGCATGATACGCCCCTTACCCTCGTAGTCAGCCAGCGGAATAACCACCTCTTCCCAGTAACTGTTGCCCGTTGGGTCATCTTTGGAGTACACATTCGTCGTGCTGCTCCACGAGTGGGAGTAGGTGAATGTATCGAGCGGAACGAAAGTACTGAGATCCGTCTCGTCTGCGATAGCACCTACAACGATACTCTTCTGGTAAGCAGTGTTCGCGCTGTACAATCTACCCTTGTTTGTGCTAAGCGGGTAGAAATAGGCTGCACGCGCCCAGAAGTGGAGAGCCTGTGCCTTGTAGTCCACATCCAGTTCGGGCAGGATAGTATATCCACCGGCATAGGTAGTCGAGTTGTAAAAACGCAATGCACGGGAGGTCGTACCCGTATTGCGCGCATACTGACAGTTGGTGGTATTGGCGTAGGCCTGCGGGAAGTAGATAGTACTCGTGCCTCCAACTTTTGTACAGCCTCCTGTCCAGCAGTCGGGGAGGAGGATAGACCCTGTGTATTTATAGAGGTTCGACTCGAAGTCATAGACAAAGTTTGTGCTATCGACTGGCGCACACGGTGTAGCAAACTCGAGCGAACGCCAGCCAGAGAGTTCGTCGTTGCTGCAGTGGCTCTGCACGGAGAAGGTGTAGTCGGACGATGCCGATACTTTGCCCGTACCCCACTGGGCTTGGGTGATGCCTTCGGCGGAGTCGATGACATTGTTCTTCTCATCTACCACCTTGACATCCCATTTCTCACACGGCGAGAGCCATGTGAAAGCAACGGTGTCGTGCTCGCAGACAGATGCTTCGATGTGTGTGGGATAGTTACAGCCTGCGGCCTCTATAACCACATTGTCGATATAGACCACATTGGCTACATTCTCGGGCGTGAGCAGGGCGATATACTTGCCCTTGGCACCATAGAACGGCACGGTAACTTTCTCCCAGTGTCCGCCCTCGACAGTATCCTTGCTCGTAACCGTGGCAAAAGTATAGGTATCGAGCAATTCGAAAGTAGAGAGGTCGTAGGGGTCGGTCAGCGTACCTACCTTGATAGCGTGCGCATACGAACCCTGTGCGTAGGTTACGGTATAGATAGAGTCCACCTCTTTCACCTTGCTGCCCGTAGCATGGATAGAACGCCCCATGAAACTGATTTGGAGTGTATCGAGGTCGGCATCCACCAGCGGCAGAACAGCATATACGCCATTCTTAGAGGCAGTGGTACAGCCCATATAGAGCGCACAACTGTCGGAATATGCATAGTGGTAATTGCGCGTAGAGTTGCCCACCGTATAGTAGGTATTCTTTTTGATATACGGGTTATTGCCGATGGCAGAGGGATCAAGCGGGTTGCCGAACACCCATCCCTCTTCCTGCATATAGGAAGTATTGGTCGGCGTAATCGCATTGGGTACCTGCGTGGACAGGCTGTCGAACTCCCAATGTGCATCGGCAAGCGCAACCTGATAGTAGGTAGAAGCCGTAACGGCAGTCGACCAATCGGAGAACTCGGTATCGCTACAGTGGGCACGCACATAGAAGTCGTACTTGGTGGAGTGCGTCAGCCCCGTAACGGCAAAGGTCGTGGTATCGGCGAGAACGACCGGTGTAGCATCGCCGATCTCCGTACCGGCAGGCACATAGGCAATATCCCATTGCGTCTCCTTGCCGTAAGGCTCCCATGTGAGGGTAACGGCAGAGGGAGTAGCCGTAACGAAGGCAAAGTTGACAGGACGGAAGCAGGACGGTGCTTTCTCGATATAGAGATTATCTATATAGATACATCCTCCATTTGCCGACTTGTCCGCCTTGGGCGCACGGAGTACCAGATACCCCTCGGGACCGGTGTATTTGCTCAGTGCCTCGGAGTAGTAGTGCCATACATTGTTGGGCGAAGCATACTTGACAACCTCTATCGAATCTACAAGGACAAAGGTAGAGTCGATCGTCTCGATGCTCGTAATATCCGTAGCCACACCTACCTCGAAGAAAGCGGAATAAGAAGTACTTGCATTGCGGTAGTAGAACGAGAGTTGGAGGTCTTTGATGCTTGCGTTCATCAGCGGCAGGGCGGCATAACTGCCGTACGATGTCGAACGATAGAGGTAGAAGCCGTTGGTACCCTCTTTCTTCGCCGTGGTATATACGTATGGGTATGCCGTGGAGGAGTTGGTGAAGCCCTCCCAGCAATCAGGCAGGTTGCCCGCACCCGATGCATAGCCCTCGAAGTCCTCGGAATACGGCAGCGACATCGTTGCCGGGCAGGCTGTCTTGAAGGTGATGGCATTGGACCATACACTCGTATCGCCTGCGCCGCAGATATGGCGTACCTTGGCTTGATACTTGGTAACAGCATCCAAATCGTAAAGATGAACCGCCGAAGTATCCGTAACCAGCGTATCTGCCACTACGGTCTCGCCGTCGGCGGAGAGGAGGCATACCTCGTAGGTGCCGCCCATATCCTCCCATGCGATAAGTGCATCGGTCGGATTGAGCTCTGCTGTCTCTACCGAGACAGGCTCGGCACAAGCGGGAATGGTATCTACCTTGATATTGCGGATATAGATATAGTTCTTCGATTCGCCGGACTCGGAGAGGAACATGATCTGCTTGCCGAAATCGCCGTTGTAGTCGCCCATATAGGTATCGAAGCGTACCGTAAAGCGTTGTGCCTCGCTGAAGCCGTAGTCGTAGGCAGCGGTCGTAGCCACAACGCGCGGCAGGGACAAGGTCTTGATCGCCGTAAAGGTAGAGAGGTCGTTGGGATTGGTTATCACGCCGACCGTCAGTTCGCGCAGGTAATCAGCGTTGCTACCGCCATGAGCATCGAACGACACTTGGAGACGCGTGATACTGTCTATATCTATCGGCGGCATAGCGGCGTATGCACCGTCGGTAGTGGCGATGTTATAGATATAGAGGTATTGGTTCTTGTTGCATGATGGCAGATTGGAAGTGGTAGCCCCCTCGCGGACACCGACCGTCCAGCAGTCGAGTTCGTCTGTGTGGGAGAAATCGATAATACCCATTTCGCCTACCGTAAGCGGAACGCAAGTGGTCTTGAAGCCAGCGGGAGTAGCCCACTCGCCACGGTTCGCGTCATCGCAGACCGCACGCACATAGACATAGTATTGCGTGTTCGGTTTGGGGCAGTCTGTAAGGTGGAACGGCATAACGGTAACGATGCTGTCGGAGAGGATTAGCGTGTCGCCTGCGGGGAGAATAGAGCCCAAGGTGAGTGTATCGGTAGTGAGAACCACTTCCCATTGGGTAGCCGTAGCCTTCTGCCAGTAGATGTCCGCGCCCGAGGTAGTCGCATTGCGGGCGGATACTTCCTGTATCTTCTCGCAGTTGGAGAGGTAGTCCACCTTGATGTCGTCGATATAGATGCTGCGCGTTTGTTTTGCCAGCGGTTTGGCGAAAGCGATGTACTTGCCTTTGCCCGTATAGGTATCGAGTCGGACGATGCACTCCTTGTAGTTCACATCCGACAGGCGGAAGAGTGCCACCGTATCAAATGTAGCGAAGTCGGCAGGGTCGGACATCACACCTACCCAGATAGTATCGCCTACATAGGCAGGACCTCCCGGTTTGGCGTAGAACTGCAGTTGCAACTTGTTCAAGTCTTCTGCCATAAGCGGCAAGGCGGCATGGCACGAGGTAACGGCAGGCGAAGAAGAAGTCGGGAAAAAGAAATAGAACGAATTCTTCCCACTGTGTGCAGACGATTCGTACGCATAGATATAGGGGTAGTACGACGACGAGGAAGCTACTTTGGGGTAGTACCAGTTGACCGGCTCTACGGAGGAGAGCGTACTACCTGTCAGGCAGTTCTCGAAGTCTTCGATATACGGAATGTTCTCAGCGGCTGAACTCTTGGTCATAAATCCGTGTTTGGTCTCCTCGGTCACGCTATCTTCGCAGAGTGTCGTAACCGAATAGAAATAGCGGGTACGCGGCTTGAGCAGCGTGTTCTTATAGGACGCGGTCGTAACCGTATCGCAATAGAGCAGTGCATCCTCGGTAACGGTAGCGGAATTGATCTTCGCCGAATAGATACGCACCACCCACTCTGTCATACCCAAAGCGTCCCACGAGATGGAGACTGCCGTATCGGTGGTTGTGAGTTTGACATTGCTCGGCTCGACACAGCCTGTGGCTTGCGAGAGGGTAATGGCGTCCACCCGTTGGTAACTCAGTTTCCATGTGATCCAAGTACCGCTCGAAGAAGAAGAGGTCGTGCTGTACTTATACGGAGATGCCGCCTCGCCTGCCAACAGCGCAGGGTATTTGCCCTTGCCTTTGTAGTTGGCGAACGATACGGTATAAGGTGCCCATATATCGTCGCCGGCAGCGACCGTAAGAATGGTATCGAAAGTAGTCACATCGAACGGATCGGAGAGTACACCTACCGAGATATTCGAGATACTGTCGTTCTTGTAGCCCTGCAGGTAGAACTTCAACATCACATGGCTGAGGTCTTCTACCTCGGGCAGGGCGATATAGTCGCCGTTGGATTGCTTGCACATCACTTCGCCGTCCGTGCGGGCATCCATCTCTTTACCCATGAAGACAGCCGTTTTCGACCCGTTGTAGCCGTTGCCGACTGCGGAGTATGCAAACGGCCACAGGGGCGCATCGTCGCAGAAATCCTGCGAGGTGGTAATGACAGAGAACGGGTAAGTATAGGTATAGGTGGTGGTAGCGAAATTGTCCATCTCTTTGGCAGCCCACTTGCCTATCGTTTTGCCGTTGGTATCCTTGTCGTCGTCCTCGAAGCCGATCGTTAGCGGACTCTTTCCGTCCCAGCGCATGGGGCAGAGTATCTTCTTGGGCAGGGAGTAGTTGGCACTATTGATCTGATGGATATAGACTTGTGCGAAGCAGCCCTCTGCGGGGTTGTCGATGGTGTACGGCAGTTGTGCCTGTGTTACCGTGGCTTTGGCAATAATAGCCGAAGCGGGCAACTTAGACGGATCGAAGAAGAGGTCGCCGTTTGCGTCAACCGTGTCGCAGGTGATGATAATCTCGGCTTCGGCAGCACCTTGGAGGTTGGCGTTTACCGTTACTTTGTGTGCCAACACTTTCGTTACCTCGAAGTTGCTGATATAGCGTTCATTGCCTGCCTTGACGATCTCTACATCGTCTAAGAGGAAGACATTGTCCTTGTCGTGGAAGTTCGACGCAAAAGCGACATACTTACCCTCGCCCTTGTAGGAATCGAGATAGACATAGAACTTGTCGAACGACTGTTGCTTCGTGATATAGACGGTATCGACCGGCACGAAAGTGGCGAAATCGGCAGGGTCGGACATCACGCCGACGATAATGCCGCCGGCATAGTTGTCGCCCACAGACTTATAGCACGAGCCCCAGAACGAGACGAGGAGCGTGGAGATGTCGTCCACCGCCAACTCGGGGGTAGCCGCATAGGAGTAGTTGCCTGCGGGGATACCTTCTGGAGTTCCTAATGCAATGGTCTTGGTAAATGCTAAGCAGGTCGTCTGCGAGTAGGAGTAGTTCTTCCAACTCGACTCGGAGATAAAGGTGTTTATATAGGGTTTCCCTTTCTGATTGCCGTCGGTATCGTAGATATCCGAGCCTACCGTCCAGTAGGTGGGGAAGTATGCCGTACCGCTTACATAGTTCATATTGAAGGTGGCGACAAAGGGGATCGTATCGATATTCTGCGTCTTGAACGACTGATTGAGCGTCCACTCGGAAGTACTCCCGTTGCAGAAACTCAGCAGATGGGCGTAGTAGGTGGTATTACGCTCCAGCCCCGTGAAGGTGCACTGGAAAGAGGTCGTGAAGGTGTCCTTCACCGCATCGGTAAGCGTCTCGAGGTCGGTGCCGTCGTCCAATTTGGAGGTCGTAAGTACGACATGGAAACTGTCGGCATCGAGCGAGCCGTTCCAGCGCAGGAGTGCGGTCGAGGCGGTCAAACCCTCGGTAGAGACATTGCTCGGGTCTTCGCAAGTAGGCAGCGGACGAACGATAATCTCGTCGAGGGCGATACCATAGCCGTAGTTGTCCGTCCCCTCGAACGCCAACTGATAGGTGGCGCACTTGGCGGGCAGAGAGAGGGTATCCGTAGCCCACTGCGTCTGGAGGAGCGAGTAGTTGCGCGAATACTCGCCCAACTTGATCCACCGTGTGGCAGCCGAGGTACGGTAGTACACCCGCAGGGTATCTACATCGCCTGTACGCGCCGGCTGTGCATGAGAGAATACCACGATAGGTTGGAAAGTCTCTTCGATGTTAAAGACAGGTGAAATAAGTTTGGATACATAATGCTGCGTCTGCGCAGTGGTGTTACGCAATGCAGCACGATACTGCCCTGCGGCAGTTCCTTTGGGGTAGAGTGTACTCAAGGCACTCTCTACGACCCACTGTTGCTCGACCGCAGTCCCAGACTCCTGTGTCCAACCGGCAGGAATGGAACCGCTCTCAAACCCTTCGTGCAGGACATAGGAATCTTCCTTGCCCGCAAATGCCGGTGCCATAATCCAACAGCAGACCAGCAAAGAGAGTAGATGTCTTCTCATAAATGGATAGTAATTAAAAAGTGAATAATAAGAAAATGATTGCAACACAATCTGTATTCCATCTGTATTCTGTTTTGTTTTCTATCTGTATTCTTCGTTTTCTACCTGTACTGTTTTTGTATTCTATTGTATTATTCTATTGTTTCTATTCTGTTCCGTTTTGTATTCCGGATGATCGTTCTCTGCGTGTACCCCGTTGTCTGAAACAGGCTTAACAATTCGTTTTTTTGCTTGTCCCCACAGCAAGGGATGAGCAAGGGATGAGCAAGGGATAGGCACTGCTTGCCCGCGGCTTACATCGGCTCACACATACATATCTTGGGCGTATGCGTTACATCGAAGAGGAAAGTAAGGCGTGCGCCCACTTCCAAATTGTTCGGCAGCGAAGAGGCATACCTGTCGGAGCGTACCAACGGATTCCACGCGATCGTATTCTGCAATTTCTCAATGGATTGGTGAGCGTTACCATATTCCTTGTCTATCTTCGAGTAGTCGGCAAAATGGTCGGTAGCGGTCTTGCCCAAGCGGAAACCGTAGGTTACATATACGCCAAGGCGCAGGCGGTTCTTCTTCCACGGCGTAGGCAGATAGTAGCCTGCCTCAACCATAGGGGCAATACGGAGATACTCTCGGTAGGTCGATTGGTAGGAATAAGTATGGCTGTCATAGATGCCATACGCTGCCAATTGTGTGCGTCGCTCCTCGTCGGTCACATCCAGCATATCGTACAACTCCCGGATAGGCGTATCCACTGCATCGAAGTGGGCGTCAGTCTGCAGCGTGGCCTCTACCCGATAGGACGCGTAGAGCGGCAGCGAGAACTTCGCTCCCGCCAGTACATACCACGACTCGGCGAAAGTATAGCCCGCATAGAGTGCGAAAGCACACGAAGCGGTATGCACCCGCTCGTGGTATTGCTGATAGGTATAGACATAGTTCCAATCGGGCACCGATAAAGGATAGTGGCGCAAGTCCTGTTCGCTGTCCGCAAGCGGCACAAACAACATCTTGTCGTGCAAGAACTGATACTGTGCCTCTACACCAAGCCCGAGTATCCACGCCTTTTTGTGCCACTCGTAGTGGAGTGCCAAATGGGCTGCCCCACCCGCTTGGTTGGCGACAGAATCTGCCTTGTGGACACGGATATTGTTCGCCTCGCCCCCTCCGAGAGAGACAGCGAGGTAGTGATTCGACGGGTTGAGCATCGAATGATACCTGTTGCGCGCCGGCACACCGCTGACTGCGAACCATACACACAGGACACTAACGAAGTATTTTGGCTGTATGCTTACCATCCGAAAGAATATAGAAACCGGTTTGTAACTGATTCAAGGCATCTTCACTCTGCACTTCGCCTACGCGCACACCCTGTGCAGTCCATACCTGCACGGGGAATGAGAGGCCGGACACGGATACCTGCTCTACGGCTGTCTGCCCATAGACTATCGGGCAGGTGCAGACCGGCATCGTCTCGCCCGTACGCACCAGTTCGATATGGAACGCATGGAACAGATCCTCATCTTTGACCGAGAGATTGGAGCGGGTGGCGTTCGCAATCTTCTGCCCGTCACGATACCACTGGTAGGAGTCGAACTCGTAGCCGCCGTTGTACTTGCTGTTCGTCAGGACAAGCACACCCGGCAACTGAACAATGATACTCGAAGAGTAGCGTTCTTCTATGTAAACCGTCTGCGGGTCGAAGAGGCAGAGGGGATTGGAGTAGTACAACTGCGCCGTATAGACATTGGGGCGTGCCCCCTTGGGGTTCTGCAGAGAGAGCGTCGTCTCGGTAGAGTCGAACGCATACTCCGGGGAGAAGCCGTTCTGCTGCGCCGTAGCATCGAAGCGCAACCGTATTCCCTCCATTCGGCCGGAGATATGAGAGAGCGGAATATCTACCATACCGTCCTCGGGGCATACTTGGATGGTCTCCGGCACTTGTACCAGCACCGCAGGCTCTACATAGAGGTGCAGCACCGAATCGCACCCCGCAGCCGAAGCATGGGACTCGGTATAAGTACCCGTCTCGGTCAGCGAACGCCCGAAGAACGAATAGGTATTGCCTGCGCAGAGGGTATCATGCAGCACGCCATTGTCGAAGAAATGCAGACGGAGATGACAGAGGCTGTCGCATTCACTATTCGTCCGATAGCGGAAGACGCTATCGACATCGTTGTAGAATACACGCGGTACCGTACCTATCTGCCCGTCCTCGGCTGGGACATTGAAACTGTAGCCCCACGGATTCTCGGAGCGGCAGAGATGTTCATCGACGTGGGTTATATAGTTGGACCAGTCGGTCAAGTCCTCAAGTGCGAAAGACTTAGATACCGCACACTCCCCGTTGCTGATGCTTGCCGTGAGCGTAACGGTATATTTCCCGCCCGTTAGGGGATAGGTATGCGTTACGAGCGAATCGAGCGTCTCTACCGAAGTGCCGTCGCCGAAATCCCAACGCACATAGGTTACGGGGTCGGAGGTCTTGAACCATTGTTTGCCCTCCTCACGGAAGATATTGCGACGCCATACCGAGGTCAGGTTCTGGAAGGTAACTTCGTTCTGGCAGCGCACCATATAGGTCATCGAGGGGCGGGGAATACGCGGCATACCAGACGCCGTAAGGGTGTACCAGCAGGAAGCACGCTTCTTGTTTATCAGGTTGACGCAGTACTCGATCGTATCCATACCCGCAATCGTGAAAGTACGCTCACGGGAGAGGGTGTCACGCGGAGAAGCGGGGTCGTACCAGACATAGTCGAAGCCGCTCGGAGCGGTGAAGGTAGTGGAGAGCGTGTCCTCGCCGCAGTTGCCGCCCTGCATATCGCCGTTCTCGCAGTCCAGGACAAAATAGACATAGCCCGTATGGATAGTAGCCGAACAGTCGGTCGTAGCCAACGAGATGGTCAGCGTCTTGCCTACATAACTGCGCAGGTCGATGGTGTGTTCCGACCAGTCCTTATAGACCCAACCATCGGCTCCCTCACGCCATCCGTTCTGTGCGCCGTCGTTGGCTTGGAAGAACGCATAGCCGCAACTGTCGCTCAGCATCTTGCCCCCGCAGCGGACATCGAGCCAGAACTGCGGGTTTGCGTCAGATGTGTGCCCGTTCTCCAAGACAACGGCATACTTGATCTTCAGGACGGAGTAGCTGTAGTCTTTGACCGTATAGGTGTAGGTAATAGACTGCCCAAGGTGGTTACCACCGCCCTTCCGACCATGCCCCAGACGCACCGAAGCCAGATAGCCTGCAGGGCAGGTACGGACATTATAGTTGGTATGTTCGTCGTACTCGTCGGGCATATAGTGGAGCGTATGGCGGCTTTCCCAATCGGCGTAGCCATAGTCGATCACGCCGCGTGTGGCAGAGGGGTTCTCGTAGGTACCCGAAGCGCAAGTACAACCGTTGCCCCGCAAGTCCAAATAGTCGATACAGCGAATGCCCTTATGGAAGATCAGCGGGGTATACTCTACATAGTCGCTCGCCGTGGTATCGCTGCAGAAAGCGCGAAGAATGAAGAAGCGCACGCCCTCGGACATATTCGGGATAAGGCAAGTGGTCTTGGTGATATGCTTCTGCTCGAACCAACTGCCCGTAGAGGCATCGTAGCACTTCAAGTCGTAATAGGATGCCGAACCCTTCCACGACAGAACAACCGTATCGCCCTGCATGGTATGGCTGACCGATGCAGGCGCAGCGCAACGGTTCACGGCACGCAACTCGAGGTTGTCCACACACGCTGCAGGCGCAACCGCCTTGCCTCGGCTGCAGAAATAGACGAGCACCAACTTATGGGGTGTACCGTCATGCGTGATTTGCGCTTTGCCTGTCGTCCACGAACTGCTGCCGCAGAACACCGAATCGTGACAGCAATAGGTACTTACCCACGAGGGAATATCGGCGACACCAGTAGCACCGTTGACCTTGACGGAATCGGGTACCCAGCAGATATAGAACCCTTCTTTTGTACCTACCTTACCCGCACACTTCCAATCGAAATAGAGGTTGTACTCCCCCTTTGGCACACTCGGCAGAGAGCGCACGGCGACGGTAAACATTGTCTGCGACGCATCGTAGGACGGCGTCAGCCCGTCTGTGGAGATGAAGAGACCGTATTCACCCTTGGGGGCAAACTGTGCCGCAGCACCGAAATACCACTTGTTGGCGAGTTTCATGGCGGTATTAGCCACGGGGTTGAGCGTCCACGCGGCACGCTCGGACTCGTTCTCGAAGTCGCAGGTATATACGGGAGCCTGTGCCGCTACCGAAAGCACGGCACACAACCCCAATAAAAGGACTATAAAACGATTATGATGATTGACTACGGTCATAACGGTATGATTTAGAGGATCGTCATTTCTACACGGCGGTTCTTGGCACGCCCTTCTTCGGTGTCGTTGGGGGCAATCGGCTCGGACTTACCCTTGCCCATTGCTTCGATTCTGTCGGGGTCTATGCCACGGTCTATCATATTCTGCCGTACGCTGTTGGCACGCCCTTCGGAGAGGATCTGGTTGTCCCGATCCGAGCCGACGGCGTCGGTATGCCCCGTAAGGCGGATACGCATCGTAGGATTGTCGGTCAACATCTCATAGAGGTCGGCAAGTGCCTGCTCCGACTCGGGAAGAATAGTGGTGGCATTGGTTGCAAAATAGAGGTTGTGCAGGATCATCGTCTTTTTCTTCTCGATAGGCTGCAGGCTGAACTTGTCGGTCGCGCCCAATGCGCTCACGCTACCCTGCAGGGCGAAGTATCCTGTGGCATCGATATGCACCTCGTAGGATGCACCCATGGGCAAAGTAACGGTATACTTACCCGCTGCATCGGTATGGGCTTGTGCCACCTCCTTTTCGGTATCGGTCGCCACAAAGCGTACCTGCGCCGAAACAGGGGCTTGCGTCTTTGCATCCAACACATAGAGAGTATAGACGGGAACGGGCTGCAAAGCGATGTCGAGGCGTTCCTTGTCCTCGGTATGCGTGAAGAGGACTTCCTCGCTCGGGATAAAGCCCTGACGGGTTGCTGTAACGGCATACTCACCCTCTGCCAACTTGATCCCCGCAATACCCTTGTTAGACGAGGTTTTCTTGCGTTCCTTGCCCGTAGCCGTATTGCGTGCTACGACACTGACCCCCGAGAGGGCAGCCCCCGTAGCGGCATCGGTGGTATAGACATTGAGCAACGGGGTAGTCTTACGCAAGTCTTTGACCTTGTTCATCTGGAGCATGGCAGTGAACTTGACCCCGACAAGCAGGCTGTTCAGGCGACCTGCGCCCCACTCGGACTGCTCGCAGGCAATCGAAGAGAGGTTCTGCTCGGTAGTGGTAATCATAGACGCAGACTTATCTTTGAGGCTCAGGTTGTTCAGCCCATAGTCGGCAAAGAGTGCCACACGCAGGCGCAACGGATGCTCGCGCTTCTCGTTGTTCTTACGCCAATTCTTATCGAGCAGTTGGTCGATATTGACACCCACCTCGGCGGTAAGGGCGACATCCAGCCCGTACGGGTTCTTGCCACGGACAGAATACTTGGCGTCCGTAACTGCGCCATGGGAAAGAATATCCGCCCATTCGGGGTCGTAGGCATCGACATCGGTGATGGTAGTCGTGAGCGTACCCCGCTGGTGGTAACGCCCGAGGACGGTATAGCCTATCTTGGCACCTGCCTTGAAATAGACCTCATCGAAAGTACCGCCGAAGAGAACGGGCAGCGTAATCTGACCGAGAACCTGGTTCTCACGCATAGCATCGAGGCAATAGTGCTTGACCATCCCCTCGTAGTCGGAGAGCGGTTGGTCGTAAGGCGCAGAGAAAGAGAACTTGTCCGCCGAAGAGAAGAGTTTGAACTCGGGACCGACGGAGAGGATAAAGCGCTTGTACTTATACTCATAGCCAACGCCCAGGATACCGCCACCGCCACCGATGAACTTACTGTCGAAGATACCGACATTGTCTGCACCATAGTTGCCCGAAAGCGGGGAATGTACCAGACCGGAGTAGCCTGCTCCACCCCAAACGGCGATATGATGGATATCCCAACGGCGGGCGGGGTTGGTGGTGGTCGTCTTGTCCTTGGCTTTTTGTGCAGCCGTCTTCTGAACGGGGGCTTTCTTCGGCGCAGGCTTCTTACCTGCGGCACAGATAGGCACTACTGCCACACTCAGGAGAATGGCAATACTCAAGATACGCGTATGTATGGAATAGAAACACATGGTTGTGTCGGCTGTCTAAAGGTTGTCTGTATGTTGGGTATGTTGTCCGCTGCTACTCGGCAAGGGGATAGAGTTTCATGCCTTGGGCGTTGTACTGCACGCCGTCGTGGGTAATGACGAGACGCTGATGCTCGATCGTCTTCTTAGGCGACTGCGGAGCATCGCTATCGGCAGCCGGCGTAAAGGGACAAGACCCCACTATCGTACCATCGGGCAATGTAACCCAAACTTGGTATTCAGCCGAAGTATCCAGCCCGCCCTCCTCGTAGTAATAGGAGCGGGTGGCACCGGCAATGTCCTGCCCGTTCTTCTGCCATTGGAAAGCAGTAAATGTATAACCTCCGTTGCTGCCCGTGCCGCGCACGGAAAGCACGTCGTTCCAACGCTGGTAAATCAGTTGTTCGGAGAAGAAGAGCGGAAGTTCTACCTCTATTATCGTGTCGCGGCAGTCGCCCAACGAGTTGCTGAACAGCAGTTGCGCATGATAGCGATAGGGCGTAAGCGATGCAGGCACAGGCACTTCGAGCCATTGGTCCTGCTTGGTATAGCGGGCATCGATGATGTCCGCAAGCCCTGCCGCATGGGCCACGGAATCGAATAGGACGGAATAAGTAGTGGGAATACCCGAATCGATCACCAAGGGTATCACCCAACTATCCGCACCGAGGCAGACAGGCGCAATGTCGCCAAGACGAAGTTGCAGGCACTCGCAATACATCGTATCGGAACGCCCGACGGAACAACCGAAGTCGTTGAAGAACTGGAAATCGAACACACCACCGTCAAGCCCGGAGAAATAAGTCTGCGAAGCATCGTAACGCACACCGTTGAGGTAGTAGTAATCATACCCCGTACCACCGACCGTGATACTGCCCGTACCCTCCCTGTCTTCCGGCTCGACCAGTACGACAGTAGGCAGAATGGAATCGAGTATGTGCACATACATCGAGATAGTGGAATCGCAACCGTAAGAGTCTTTCCAGAAGCGGACAAACTCACCGGATGTGGTATGCTGGTAACACTTGCCGTCGATACAGAGCGGCACTTCGGCACAGACAGTGGTATCGGGGGCTACAAGATGGCTGACGGGATGCACTTTCAGATTGAGTATCCATACGCTATCGCAACCCGCCACACTCTTCAGCGAATCGTAATAAATACGCTCCTCGGCGGCATAGTACTTGCCGAACTCAATGTAGGTACCGTCGCAGATAGTGGTATCGAGCGTCTGCTCAGTATCGCCTATCTTCGGAAGCGTGATATAGAGCGTTGTATCGGCTTGGCAAGCACCATCGGAGATAGACGAGAAGAGCGTAACGGGGAAAGTACCGCCCGACTGCGGGAAAGCAAAGACCGGATTCTTGACACTGCTCTCGTTGCCCGAACCGAAATCCCAGAGATACTCATCGCACGCTTCATCGTAGTGGTGCACCGTATCGCCGTTGAAAACCGTCATGATATGGCTCTTGTTGGAGAAACGCACACGGTTTTCGCAGTTGGCAGGCTCGTAGGAATAGGAGAACTCGGATATCGGGAAACGGGGACGCAAGGAGGAATAGAGATTGAAGTCGCACTCCTCGTTCTCCTTGAAGATCAAGCGGCAACGATAGGTAGTAGTATCCGAAGCGGGAAGGCTCAGTTGCTTCTCGGTAGATACCAACTCGTTGTTCTTATTATACCACTCGTAGCGGAAACCGTCGGGAGCTGCGATAGACATATTGGCATCGCTGCCGCAACTCGTACCATAGAGACGAGCCGTAGCACAGCCGAGCGTGAAATAGGCATAACCGAAGTGGGCAGACCAAGCACAGTCTTTGGTCGTTAGGCGGATAGTAAGGACATCGCCCGTCTTAACGCCCAACTCGGCGAGGTTAAGACCGACCGTAGTCCATTCTTTCCACGAGATAGTGGAATAGCCCGCCACATTCGCAGAATGCCAACCGCCATCCTTACGGTTGGCATCGGCATAGAAATCCGCTGCACCGCAAGTAGGGCTGAGCAAATAGCCATTCTCGTCCAAGACCTCCATTGTGAAACGCGGGTTGCTGCTTGCGCCATGCCCGGGGTCTTCCAACACAATGGCGTACTTCAGGAACAAGATAGCCGCATTTTCCACATCCGCCACATACTCGTAGGAGATCGACTCGCCCTCTGCACCATGGAGCCAGTTGCCCAAACGCACCGAAGCCAACTCACCATCAGGAATAAGAGGGAGTTGGTTCAGCGTACGCGGGTCGTATTGGTCAGGTTCCCAATTGACGGTATGGCGAAAGTACTGCTCCTGGTTGCCGAAACCATTGTCTATCACACCGGTAGCCGCATACGGATTGGAGAAAGTACCATAGGTACAAACGACATGAAGCGAATCGTGGAGATTGACATAGTTGATACAGTGCTTCTCGGGGCAGAACAGCACATACGAACTGAGATAGGTATAGGCACTGGTATCCGTGCCGTTGCAGATACCCCGCACACGGAAATCGTAGAGCCCCTCGTCCATATTCTCGAAGACACAACTCTCCTGCTCATAGACGGCAGGTGTACTCCACTTTTTCCCCCGACGACGGTACTCAACGCTGTACTTTTCGCTCGTACCCACCCACGAAAGAAGAATGGAATCGCAAGCAGAAGTAGCCGACACGGACTTGGGACGGGCGCAGTTTGCCAGACATATCTGTATATTATCGATACAACCGCCCAACGGCAAGGCAAGGGTTGTATCTTGATTGGCAGACGACCACACAAAGAAAAGACGATAGGTAGTACTCTCTCCACGGCTGTTCATCGAGAGAGAAGCATTCTTCCAGAGCGAAGAGGACGCCATACGCCCCACCGTCTTGCACCACGCACTGACCTTCGAAGGAATGGCGGCAGAGTTGCTGACAGCCTCCACAGGAAGGTCAGACGCCAACCCCACCCCCGCATACATAGCCGCATCGGAAGTACCCAGACAGCACCAATCAAAAGAGATTTCGTACACTCCCTTGGGCAGGGAAATATCGCGATAGGCATACTGCACATTGCGGGCAATACCGAAACATGCCGAAGCACCATTGTCCGCCGAAATATACAACGAGCGTTCACCCGTACTCTTTGCCGCTTCGCCGACCACCCATTGATCCACACACTTGGAAGCATTCACACCTGGGTTAAGCACCCAGTTCTTCAACTCGAGCGAATCGCTCTCCTCGAAACCCACGGAAAACGGGACCGAGATTGGCACAGTCTGCGCTGCTAAAGGCATACACAACACGGCTACTACGATGAAAGAGAGTAGATTTTTCCTCATACCTTAATTACGGGTTACCTTAATTATAAAACAATTTCTTTTGTACCCGGAGAGTGTTCTAACATACAACATATCTCATGCTTTCATAAACACACAGACACTCTTACGACATCGCTTTGACACAATACGCCACAAAAGTATATCTTTTTTTTTGTATACGCAAATTATTCTGTCATTTTGCTATGTTTTTTTTGATAGAAGTGTATAATTGTCATAAGTATACAATATCATGGAGTGTCTGACAGGTGGCGCATGTATGCATTCGGGGGACGACTGAGGTGTGTATTTTAGTATTGTCTGTTTTGCTTCAGAGTAGTACGATATTCGTATGTTCTGCTTATCCTATGCTCATCCTATGCTTATCCTATACTGTTCCTATACTGTTCCTATACTGATCCTATACCTATCCTATGCTCATCCCTTGCTTATCCCTTGCTTATCCTATGCTGATCCTATACCGATCCTATGCTGATCCTATACGCTGGTCTCGAGACAGACTGCATCAACTACGCATCGGGGACAGGAAAAATACAGCGTGTTGTTGTACGGTGGTTGTAAG
>CAVFHY010000004.1:0-13908 GCA_963622445.1 Bacteroidaceae bacterium | reverse complement strand
GGAGGTGGACAGACAAGCAGGAAGATACAGGAACGGTGGCTGGAGAAGACAGGCGTATGTATGAAATGAGGTACAGGAGCGGATTTGGTACAGAGGGCGGGCGGTTTCGTACAAAGGAGCAGAAAAGTGTTGGCGGAGCAGCTGGGATAGTGTACCTTTGCAGCGTTTTCAGAGAAACAATTATGCTATCCGGAAGTTTCACTTATTGCCATTAAACCGACCCAACAAACTTGATCGTGTGATATTACGAATTACGGGCAAAGAAAGAATGTTCCGTATGTAAAAGTAACCTTAAACGAGCAAACAACCCCGGTAACAATAACAGAAGCCGGTGTAACCGAACTAGATAACAATTATGTTCCGTGTACTGTTGCCGGAACAAATGATTTCAAAGCCTCTGTTAAATTACCGGTATCTTTTGATTTTGTATAGGAAACAGCCTTGAAAGCTGCCAAATATGCTAAATCATACGGATTGTTTTCCGATAATACTTATATTGCTTGCGTAAAACAATACAATACATTGAAAAAGTAATGAATCGGGCAAGAATGCGTGCAGGAATGTCGTAATAGGTAGCCGAGACGGACTTTGACAATAATATCAGGTAAAGAGTTTCCCATATTTAACCGTGTCCCACCGACACATAACCAACCCACAACACTATGCAGATCAACCATTTCTTTTCCAGGACGGGACAGTTCGCTGCCCGCATCAAACAGTTCTTCTCCCATTTTGCCCCAAAATACTTAGGGATGATCGGAGCATGTCTCATCGTGGTGGCGGCTGCTGTAACCGCCGCTATCGTCAACAAAGAGAAGAAAGCCAAGGAAAACCAAGAAGAATACGAGTACACCGACGGCATTGCCACCATAACCTACGAAGACGGGCTGGTCTCTATCACCAACAAGCGCACGGGCAAGACTATCAAACAAGGCACGGACTTCGACTGGGTAGCCAACACCAAAGACTCACTCGCCGTCTTTGCCAAAGACAAACGCCGCGGCTTTGTCAATGTACAGAACGGAGAGATCGTAGTGAAAGCCATTTATCGGCATGCGTGGATATTCTCGGAAGGGTTGGCTGCCGTAGAACGCGAGAACTACATCGGTTTCATCAACCCCAAAGGCGAGGTGGTGATTGACTTCCTTTTCCCCTATCGTGGCAACAACCTAAGCGAATTTGTATTCCACGACGGGCACTGCATAGTAGCCGACTCCGCACAGCACATCGGTGTGATAGACACGCTCGGAAACTGGGTTATCCAACCCGAATACGACAACATATCGCTCAGCAAAGAGTATGCGATAGTGAGCAAGAAAGGGGACTTCAAGAAACAAGTGGACTTCGAAGGGAAGGTACTGCTGGACTGCGTGATAGACCGCATAGCAGACATCTCGTACCAAGCATTCTACACCAACCTCGAGACGGGCGAGCCCTCCTACACACGCACCACCAATCCGAACTTCTTCTGCTACTATGTGAACGGGCACTGCGGGTTGGTAGACAGCAACGGACGCTTTATCACACGCCCTATCTACACCGACATCTACGGTATCAGCCCGACCCTGTTCCGCGCTATCATGCAGGACTACTACTCGGAAGTTCTTATCAACGAGAAAGGCGAGATACTCTCGCGCTTTGAATAGACCGTGCGCCTGCTCATTCTGAGGGCACACAAGCCAATTTACCGTCCCCCGAAGGACGCAAAGGAAGAATGGTCAGCCTTCCTCTGCTACTTCGGGGGATATGCTTGGTTCATTAGGAACTAATATGCAGCGCATTGGCGGCTGAACCTTGCTGTTCACATATTGCCGGGGAGCAACTACATACACGAGAATACGCACAACCGCGAACCTCTATCGCTGGGCACGGATATAGAGGAAAATACCAATGATTAGGAATACTATGTTGGGCAGCCATGCACTCATAAAAGGCGACATGACCCCATTGACAGAGAAAGTGGTGCTGACCGTAGAGAAAAGGATATACGCTGCCGTCAAGACAATGCCTATACCGAGGTTCTTACCCATACCGCCACGCACTTTCTTGCTGCTCATCGTAACGCCTAACAAGGTCATAATAAACGCACCAAGCGGCGATGCCCAGCGTTTGTGGTACTCGGTCTCGAACGCTTGTATATTGCCTGCCCCGCGCGCCCGCTGTTTTTCCATATAGTCGAGCAACTCGGGATTGGTCATCTCCTGCGCCTGCTCTGCCGTAATAAACAATTCATAAGGCTGGATAGGAATAATGGTATCGAGGCGGGTACCGCGCGACATAGACTCACGCATACCCTCGAAATCGCGGCGGACATAGTTCTCCATGTGCCAGTTATAGACCGAGTCGTAACGGATACGGTCTGCCGTAATACGACAAGTAAGGGTCTTGCCCTCGAAATGCTCAAGCGAAGCACGGTAGCCCATGTTGCTGCGCTTCTGGAAAGACTCAATATAAAGTATCGTCCCCGGCTCCACCTCCATCTGGATATTACGGGCGTTCTCGGAAGTAAAACGCTCGACATAACGGTCGGTGAACGCCAACATCTTACCCGTAGCGGGCGGAATGACATAACCGCCAAGATAGAACGAAAAGAGGAAAAGGAAAGTAGCCGACACAAAATACGGCACCATCAAGCGGTGGTAACTCACACCCGCTGCCATAATAGCGATAATCTCACTGTTGCCTGCTAACTTGGAGGTGAAGAATATAACGGAAATGAATATGAACAGCGAACTGAACATATTCGTGTAGTACGGAATAAAAGGCAAATAATAGTCAAGCAGAATCTCCTTGAGCGGAATCTGGTTCTCGAAAAAGTCGTCCATCTTCTCCGTAAGGTCGAAGACAATGGCTATGCTCAGTATCAGCACAATCGAGAAAAAGAATGTGCCGAGAAACTTACGGATAATATACCAATCGAGACGCTTTAACAAAGTATGAATGAAGAATTAGGAATGAAATCAAAGGCGTACGGTGATGCGGCGGAGGGTGTCTTCCTTCCACGAACGGAAATCACCCATAAGAATATGTTGGCGTGCCTCGCCTACCAACCACAAATAGAATGCCAAGTTGTGGATGGAAAGAATCTCAAGACCCAACATCTCCTCGGAATGTATCAGATGACGCACATACGCACGGGTGTACTGCGTGTCTACATAGGATGTTCCTTCGGGATCAAGCGGGGTGAAATCGTTCTCCCACTTCTTGTTGCGCATATTCATGACCCCATTGCGGGTGAATATCATACCGTTGCGGCCGTTGCGGGTAGGCATGACGCAGTCGAACATATCGACACCTCGCTCAATGCCCTCCAATATATTCCACGGTGTGCCGACCCCCATCAGATAGCGGGGCTTGTTCTCAGGCAAAATGGCATTGACGACCTCTATCATCTCGTACATCTTCTCTGCCGGCTCGCCCACTGCCAAACCACCGATAGCGTAGCCGTCACGGTCGAGGTCGCGCAAGCGTTTCGCCGCCTCCTGACGCAAATCAGTATAGATGCACCCCTGCACAATAGGGAACAAGTGCTGACGGTAGCCATACAAATCCTCCGTGCTGTCGAAACGGGCAATACAGCGGTCCAACCAACGGTGGGTGCGGTTCATCGACTCGGTGGCGTATTGGCGGTCTGCCGTACCTGGGCAGCATTCGTCGAATGCCATCATGATGTCTGCACCGATGAGTCGCTCGGTATCCATCACAGATTCAGGGGTAAAGAGCAGTTTGCGGCCATCGATATGGCTCGAGAAACGCACGCCCTCCTCCGTCATTTTGCGAATGTCGGTCAGCGAAAAGACCTGGTAACCCCCCGAATCGGTCAAGATGGGTCGTGTCCAACCTTCAAACTTGTGCAAACCGCCCGCTTGGTAGAGAATGTCTGTACCCGGACGCAGGAATAGATGGTAGGTGTTGCCCAAAATAATCTGCGCATGAATATCGTCCTCGAGGTCACGGCGATGCACACCCTTGACCGTCCCTACCGTACCGACAGGCATGAAGATAGGGGTCAGGATGTTACCATGGTCGGTATGCACCACGCCTGCACGGGCTGCACTCGCAGAATCAGTATGGAGAAGGTCGAAAAACGCCATAGGCTTAGACTAAATGATTGTTGGTGGGGAAAACGACACTCGGACGAAAAGTCTTCTGCTCCTCGGGGGTCATCAAGGCGTAGGACATAATGATGACCGTGTCGCCCACATGGATGAGGTGTGCTGCGGCGCCGTTCATACAGATACAGCCGCTGCCGCGCTTGCCGGGGATGACATAGGTCTCGAGGCGAGCCCCATTGTTGTTGTCGACCACCTGTACCCGCTCGCCTGCCACGATAGAGGCGGCATCCATCAAATCCTCGTCGATAGTTATACTGCCGATGTACTCTAAATTGGCCTCCGTCACCTGCACGCGGTGAATCTTGGATTTTAGTATGTGTAGAAACATGTTTGCTTTGCGTTGGTTATAGTAGAAAGCAGGTGCAAAGGTACGGCTTTTTTGGTAAATACACAAATAAATAAAGTGTATGATTGCCATGCCTAATATACTTTGCCTGGCACCTATATCCTATGGTAAATTTAGGGAATCGTCAAAATCCCGTCAAAATAAGAGATGCAAAAATGCCAAGTAACTATAAATCAGTTACTTGGCATTCACAAGTTGTGATCCATGCAGGAAGCAAGGGCGTGGGAATGCAAATAAACCCATAACAACAGAAACCGCATTACATAAGGGATTGCACCAATCTGGGACTACGCTGCTCTATCAACAAATAATACCCTTTTGCAGGAAATCCCGTCAAAATCCCGTCAATTTCAAATCTAACCACCAGCCCTGCAAATTGACATTCTCACCACAGGGCGAACCGACACCCATAACGACTGGCTACACAACAGGACAAATCACCCCAAACAGCACTGCCCGTCATTTTCTCTCGTGCATAGTGCGCAGAACCTCCAACTTCATATCATCGTCCACCGAGGTATAACGACTGAACGCACGAGAACCATTAACATGCCCTGTGAACGCCGAGGTAATACGCTCCGACTTGGTCGCCTTGAACATATTCGCCATAAAAGTACGACGCGCAATATGCGAACTGGCAACCTCCCACAACGGATGTGGCTCTGCCGCCAGCGTCTTAGGGTTCTGTATCATTACCATACGATTTATCCCAGCAATGCGCAGAACCTCGTGGATAGCCTCGTTGTAATTGTTGGGATGCACAAACGGCAAGAGTGGTTTGCGCTCCGAATCACGATAACGCTCAATAATCTCCAACGCCGTATCAGACAACGGGACACGCACCACGACAGGCTTGCTCTTACGGAGTTTGTGCTGGATATACTGCACAAAGCCATCGGAGGTGATGTTATCCGCCGTCAGTTCGACAAGGTCGCTCACACGACAGCCAATATGGCACTGAAACACGAAGATATCCCGCTGCACCGCCAGCGCCGGCGACAGCCCCTGAAAGGCATACAGGCGATTGCGCTCTTCCAAAGTAAGATACACAGGGTCGCCATAGACCTCGCCTTGGATTCTATACCGCCCGTTTTGGAACGGGTTCTCAGCCATATACCCCTTACCAACGGCATAATTGCAGACGGCAGCGAGTTTCTTTAACTTGGCGGTGATGGTATTATGCGAGCGTTGGATATGCTTTTTTCTGCCTTTTACCGATACCTCCTCGTTGGAGAAAAAGCGCACAAAGCCGTCGATGTCCTGGTCGGTGAAACTATCCGCATAGAGCAGGCGCGTCTTCTTCTCGTAGCGTAACAACGCATCTGCCAAGACACGATACTGCGCCACGGAGCGTTCGACGAGGTCTTTGGACAAAGCACACTCCATAATAACATCCGTCAGCAGCATACGCACCGGGGCAGCCTCCGGACGAGGTGCTTCGAAAAAAGAATCCACCACCTGCTGCAGCCACCCGTTGTACATATCGTACTTATCACGCCACCACGCTTCATACAAGCTGTTGGCAAGCCTATCCAACAGGTTCTGCTTCTCCAATATCTCTACCACTTCGGGAGTAGTCCGGCGAGGAACGATAAGCGTTCCCGTCTTGCTATCCCATGCCTCGACAGAAACCAGCATATGCGTTTTGGCACGCTGGGAGAACTTGTCGCCGTCATAGAAACGCACAAGCACTTCAGCTCTGCCGTTGGCAATACGGGAGGATAGTCTATACTGCACCGTTGCCATAACCGCCCTCCTTGTAGAAGTCGCCCTCACCAAAGAACAGCCACTCGAGCGATACACCGAACTGTGTGGCAAGGTTGTAGATATTGTCCACCGTGCAGGAGAGGTCACCTCGCTCCAGCATGGAGAAATTCTGAGGAATGAGCCCCGTCTTGGCACAGAACTCCTTCTTCATCTGCACCTTCTCGTCGGCATAGAGCAGGCGGTAGGCTTTCAGAAAACGGCGGTCTATTTCGGCTCGTTGTTCACTACGCATAGTCGTGTGGGGTTAGTGGGTGGTACAATCAGCAGACACCGGTGCAGCGGCATTCGCCACCGACGCATGGGCAGCGGATTGGGCAGCGGCAAGTTGCTTGGTATAGGCTACATATAAGGCGGAGAGCTGTGTGCCGTCCTCGGTCTGCCAATACGGAGAGGGCTGCACGGCATACTTCGATTTCAAGAGTTGATGCGTCAAACGAGAGAGAGAATAGTCCTCGCCCTGATAGGACACAAGTTTATTTGTCTTCACCGAACAGGTGACAGTAGGGTCGTTCTTATAGACCAGCGTATCGCCCTCGTGCAGACCCATGGCAAAGAAGTCCATGTTCGGGTTCTTGTGCTTTGCCTCCACGATGTCTATCGAACTCTGAACCATGGTCTTCATCGGCTCGAACTTGCCGAGCGTGCGCAGGAGTTTGTCCACCTTGGCAGGGTCAACCTCAAAGAACTCACTCGTTCCAACCCGTTTGTCCCTATAGTTGTCGTGCAGTAGGTGCTCAATCTGCCCAATCCTGTCGTTCGGCACTCGGTAGGCAAAGGCGCACTCAAAGGGCAGCGGAACAGCCGTATTCAGCACGCTGATGCGCTTCGTAATATCGAGGCAGTGCGTCATGCCAATTTTCACAAGACCCGAAAAATAGGGGTTCGTCAGACCATAGATAAGTCCGTATTCTGTCGTCTGTTTCATTATGGCATTTTATTTTAGTTTCTCAATCAAGGATAACAAACGGTCTATTTGGGCATCTTTCTGCTCCAACGCACGATTATTCGCTTCACGCTGTGCCGCCATCTCGGCAATAAGGCTGTCAATGGTCTGCGAAGAGACCCCGTTCTGATTCTGATTCCCGTGGATATTGTGCATAGAACCGTCTCCAGAGGCTTGCGTGAATAACGAGACACCCGCTTTCATCAAGGCGTGCTCGGCACGGGTGATGGTATTGGCAACACTCACCTTGCCGTCGTCTTTCAGGGCGTGCGATAAAGACGCACTATCCATCCCTATCAAAGTAGCAAATTCACCCTTACTGCGCACAAGGTCGTGCTGACGGGCAATCTCATACAGGTCTTCAAGTCTTGTCTTCTGTTCCATAATAGTAGTATTTAGAGTTCAACAAAAGCCATAAAGCAGCAAATTGGAGAATAATCAATTATTTTGGCAGATTTTTGCCAAATTATTTGGTGGTTCGCCAAGAATATATTACCTTTGCACCGAAAACAAAAAGGAAACGCAACGGCAATTGGCGACACAACGCCACAGCAACGCTAAAAACACGGCAAAGATAATACAAAAGCACTGAACGGACAAATAATAACCAAAACAAAATAATAAAAATATGAAAGCGAATACAAACTCACTCACCATCGACGAGGCTATCAGCAACACCTACAGCCTCTATTTAGCATACTATGGTTGCGGTCAAATTCATGTAACCTACTACGACATGGACAACCAAAAGCACGAAGCCCTATGCAACGACATTATAAGTTATGACCGCTACAACGAGTTGCGGGACAGTATATTCCTCTGCGAACACGAACAAGAGTTTGTCAACCTTTACAAATACTTTCTCGACCTATGCGACTAATCTTACGCACCTACCGCCTGCGCTACCACGCAAAGCAGGCAACCATCGGACTGCTGATGTGTATCGGCTTTATCGCCCTCACCGGCGAACCCACCGAAGACACCAACTTCCTCGTCTGCCTGCTCCTGCAACTGCTGACTTGGGGCTTTACTTGGGCAACCGCCCTCTGGCTCTACCACCGGTGGGGCATAGACAAAGTAGAGAAGCGTATAAAACGACTCAAGAACCAATAATACACAACTGATATGGAAACAACTATCAAACAGCTGCGCGAACTACGCGCCAACCTGCCCAAGGGCAAGAAAGACCCATTCACCAACTGCTGCCGCTCGAAGCGGGTACTGCTCAACCGAGCCTTGAACAAGGAGCGCTTCATTGACCTGACCGAGGGGGAGTTGGATGCAGTGAACCTATTCCTCGTACACTGCCGCAAACTGAAAGCCGCCGATGAGCGATTCGCCGCCACGGTAGCCAAGATTACACGACCAACCAACACACCGAAGCCATGACACACAACCTACCCGCAGGACAGACCACCATGCTGCTGGTCGATAGCCAAGCCTTGCTCGACTACCTGCACCAAGACCGAGAAGAGACCTTTATGGAGGGCGTACGCAGCGGCATTCAGCAAGCCGAACTTGCCGCCCGAGCCAGCGCCGAACGCCCGTACACCAAGCGGGAAGCCGCCCAAGCACTGGGTTTCACGGAAGGCACTATCGACAACATGCGCCGCCGGGGCGAACTGGAGAGTTACGAATACGGTGGACAAGTACGAATCGAACGCGCCGAGGTAGAACGCTTCAAACGCACCCACGCCAACCTCTACAAGCGTATCTTCGATTGCAAAAGAAAGTAACAACCTAACAAACATTCACACAATGAAAACAATCCAACTCAACCGCATGGAGTTGCGGAACTTCAAAGGGGTCAGCGAAGCAAACTACGACTTCCACACCGACCAAACGACTATCAGCGGCGATAACGCCACAGGTAAATCAACCATCTTCGACGCCTACCTCTGGTGTCTGTTCGACAAGAACCAACAGGGCAACACACCGAAAGTGCAGCCGCTGGACGAGAACAACGAGGTACGCCACAAATTGACCACCGGCGTGCGCCTCTACCTCTCGCTGGACGGAAACCCGCTCATCGTCGAGCGAACACTCAAGGAAGACTGGGTGAAGCCCCGGGGTGCTGTCGAAATGATATGCAAGGGTACAAAAAGCGAGTATGCTATCAACGAAGTGCCCATGACCAAGACCCAGTACAACGCCAAACTGGAGGAGATTCTACCGCTCGACCGTTGGTTCTTGCTCTCGGCGGTCGGCATCATCCCCGCCATGGAGCAGAAAGCTTGCCGCACCCAACTGCAGCAGATAGCGCCAGCCATCGACGAACACGCATTGGCTGCTCCATACCCAGCCGTAGCCTTAGCCCTCGCCCGTGGACTGAACATAGACGAACTGCAGGCGACCACCAAGCGACAGAAGACGCTCGCCAAACAGGAGATAGACGGCATACCCGCAGCCCTTGACGCACAAGACCGCTTGCGGGTGGAGGACGACTGGACGGAGATAGAGAACCAACTGAGCGTCGTCAAGACCTCTATCGCCCACGCACAAAGCGAGATAGAAGCCCTGCAGACCGCCACGGTGGATGAAGCAGCCCTGCAGCAGGCAGCGGCACAACGCCAAGCCATCGCACGCCTGTCGCAACAGGTAAGCGACCGCCAACTTGCCGCACAGAATGCCTACCGCCAACAACGCAGCCAAGCCGAGCGGGAACTGCAAGACATAGCCGCAGAGACCGGCAGCATTGAACGCCGCCTAGCCATAAGCCTGCAGAACTCGAAACGATACCTCGACCTCATCAACGCCGAGAAGAGCCGTATCACCGCCCTGCGTGAGCAATGGAAAGCCAAGAATGCAGAGACCTATACTGCACCCGCCATTAGCACTACCTGCCCGACCTGCGGACAACCCTTGCCGCCCGAGCGTATCGCCGAGGCACGCGCCAAAGCCGAACAGGTATGGAACGAGACCAAGGCAGCCGACCTGCACGCCATCCAAGCACAAGCAGAAGCCTGCAAGCAGCGCATAGACGGGTACGCTGCCTCCGATGCAGAAGCTGCCACAAAGGATACAGCCGACCAAGCACGCCTCGAGACCCTGCAACAGAACCACCTGCAGGCAGAACAGGCACTCGCCGCACTACGCCTGCCCGAAGCGATACTTGCCGAAGACAAACCCTACCAAGCCCTGCTCGCCCAACTGCAAGAAGCCACGGCAGCGGCTGCACAGACCCCAGCCGACAACGGTGACACCCAAGCAGCCATAGCCCAATACAAAGCCGACATCGCCGACCTCACCGCCCAACAGGAAGCCCTGCTGCGCCGCCTTGCCGCCCGCGACACAAACCAGCGTATCGCCACCGAACGCGCCCGCCTCGAAGAGCGTCAGCGTGAACTGGCAGACATCATCGCCCAAGCCGAGGGCGTGGAACAGCAGGTACAAGCCTACCGCAAAGCCAAGATAACGGCAGTGGAGAACGGCGTGTCGAGCCTGTTCCGAATGGTGCGCTGGAAGATGTACGAGCCGAATATGACCAACGACGGCGAGCGGGAGATATGCACCGCCCTTATCGACGGCGTCCCCTACGAGCAACAGAACCGCGCCACGCAGGTGAACGCCGGCATCGACATCGTGAACGCCTTCGCCCAAGCCTACAGCGTCAGCACACCGCTCTTCGTGGACAACGCCGAAGCAGTAACGAACCTGCTGCCGACCAACGGACAGTGCATCACCCTCGTGGTGGTCAAGGGCAGCAAACTGACCGTCAACTAATTATGCCAAGAAACTTGCGTGTTCCGAATAATAGTGCGTACTTTGCTGCACACTTCGGAACACGCTCATAATCAACCAAATAACAACAAAACATTTACACAATGGAAAAGAAAAACGAAACGGCTGTAGTCAGCCCGGTAGCCAAACTCGAGGTCGTGTACAACACCCTCGGACAGGAAATCAAACTCAACGCCAACATCGTGCGCAACTACCTCACCAAGGGGAACGCTGCTGTGACCGACCAAGAGATTCTGCAGTTCATCTCTATCTGCAAGTACCAACAACTCAACCCCTTCCTCAACGAAGCCTACCTCGTCAAGTTTCAGAACAACCGGGGAGGGGAAGACGCTGCCTCGATAATCGTCAGCAAGGAGGCATTCATGAAACGCGCCGAGGGCTGCGAACAGTACCGGGGCTTCCGTGCGGGGCTGATACTGAAACGCGGCTCGGAGGTAGTCTATGAAGAGGGCGAATTCATGCGCGACGGCGATGTGCTGCTCGGCGGTTGGGCGGAGGTCTATCGCAAAGACCGCGACTTCCCCATTAAGGCATTCTGCAACCTGCGTGACTACGACAAGGGACGCAGTACATGGAACGCCATCAAGTGCACCATGATACGCAAGGTCGCCCTCGTACACGCCCTGCGCGAAGCGTTCCCGACCCAACTCGGGGCGATGTACACCACCGATGAGCAACGCCAAGTGGTCGATACGCCCTACGAGGAGGTGGCGGAACAACAGGTGCAAACCCACGCCAACAGTGAAGACCTCCCCGAGGAGGAAGAAACAGCCCCGGAGCAACCGAAAGCAGAAAAGCCTGCTGCTGAAGCACCAATGCCCGATGTCTTCGCCGGAATCTGATATGCTCTCCGCTATAGGAATACTATACCAACACTATAGGAACTCTGATGCAACTCACGGTACTAAATAGCGGCTCAGCGGGCAACGGGTATGTCCTGACCGACGGCACGGAGGCACTTGTCATAGAGTGTGGCGTGCCGCGGCAGGGCTGCCTCGCCGCCCTCGGCTGGCGCACGAGCCAAGTAGTAGGATGCCTTGTCACACATGAGCATGGCGACCACGCCAAGTATGTCCGTGACTACGCCGCTCTCATGTCGGTCTACACCTCCCGAGGCACTGCCGAAGCATTATGCGAAATCAACGCGCCAGCAAAAATATGCACTCTCGAACCGCTGCGCACAGTACACCTCGGAGGCTTCAGCGTGCGCCCTATACCCGCCCAGCACGACGCTGCCGAGCCGTTCGCCTATCTGATAGACCACCCCTCTATGGGGAGACTACTCTTCGCCACCGACACCTACTACCTGCGTTACCGTATTCCGCACCTCAACCACCTAATGGTGGAATGCAACTACTCCCTGCCGCTGCTGCGTGCCAATGTCGAGGCGGGAATTGTACCCGAAGCGGTCATGCAGCGCACCCTGAACAGCCACTTCTCGCTCGAACACCTCCGAGAGTTCCTTGCCGCCAACGACATCAGTCAGGTAGTGCAAATAGTACTCATCCATTTATCTGCCCACAACAGCCACGCAGAGGCGTTCTGCCGCGAGATTACAGCACAGACAGGTAGACATACTATAGCAGCTGCAAAAGGGCTGCAAATCGAACTAAACGCCACCGCCCCGTTCTAACAATGAAACCCACCATTCAAGATACCAACTACATCGTCCTGCACGGCTGGATAGTCAACCGTCTCGGGCTGACCTCCGAGGAGGCACTGGTCTATGCCCTTATCTACGGTTACAAGGACGGCTTCGACCAACCCATCGCCTACATTGCGCAATGGCTCAACGCCAGCGAGAGGACTACACGACGCCTACTACGCCGCCTCGTCCAAGAAGGCTATATAACAGAGCAAAAACAGAATGGGAAACCAACCACCTATACCTGTATCCCCCGGACAAATTGTCACCCCGGACAATCTGACACCCCTACCAAAATTGTCACCCCTACCCCGGACAAATTGTCACCCCCTACCCCGGACAAATTGTCACCCCCACTATATATAAATAATAATATAATACTATCATCCTCCAACAACGCGTGTGCGCCCGCACGCGAGAGGTTGAAAAAATGGGTAGCCGAGAGCTCTCTTACAGAATGGATAGAACGCCTGCTCACGCAGAACGGTTACGCAAGCGCCGACATCGCCACCCTGCTCGACCAGTTCTACAACAACGACTTTCGGGTGCGAGAGCGGTGCGAACGGGGCGAACGGACGGAGACCCTGCGCCACTTTCAAAACTGGCTACCGAAATACATCAACAAACTCAAATACCAAAACGACAATGCAAACCCCACAACCCATCGCCCAAGTGCTTCGCCGAAGCAAGGTGCTACCAACCAACGCCTCACCGACCTCAACGACATCGCCCGCTCTATCGAACTCGGACTCGCTACCGGCACAGCGCGACGGGGGCAGCAATAACCCGCTGTCGGTATTCAGCCGCTGCGCCCCTGCCACGCCTGCGGAGATAAAAGCCAACATCCTTCGCCTTGCCGTCAACTTCCCCGCCATGAACACCGCCTACCAAGCCCCCAACGGGCAGAACATCACATTTTGGACGGTGCTTGCCGACCAAGTGGCGGCACTCGGCTGGAGCGCACAACGCACACGCTACGCCGTGGATTACATGCTCCAACACTGCCCATACCGAGAGTTCCGTGTGGCGGAATTCCTATCGCTCGACAAACAGGTGCATATCATCGACAACGCCGAGTTCACCCGAATAGAAGAGAGCCACCGCCCCCACGCCCCGATAGTATGTGCACACTTCGAAGACGGCTCGTGGATTTGGCTATACCAAGCCGACGCAGACCGAATCGGACTGACCAACTATGAACGCCGGTACACCACTTACGAGGCAATGCAGATGACCCCTGCCGAACGCAAACAACACGGCATATTCTTAGACTAACAACCAAACAAACACAAAACGATTTGACTTATGGACATAAAGTTTTTCGTGCCGTTCGAAACGGCAAAAGCACTGA
>CAVFHY010000003.1:0-50341 GCA_963622445.1 Bacteroidaceae bacterium | reverse complement strand
AATCAACTATGTTATAACTATGTTATGCATAGAGGATATATCGCATAGAGGATATACCGTATGCATATTGCATATATCGAAAAATTTTACACAAACACGATACTTTCAGACATGATACAAAAAATGAGACAGAATATGCACTTGTTTGGGCGGAATAGGCTCGTTGTTGGGATAAGCATAGGGATCATTGCAGGAATAATAGGGGCTGCGCTGCCGATTGCCGCAGCGGCACAGAACACACCAACCTTAGAGGTACCGCGTGCGACCACCGGCGATGGACAAACAGAAAGTGCGCAGGAGAGAGAATACAAGAAATTGGCAGAGCGGTTTGAAGCACGCGACGGGAGTTTGTTGCGGGACTTGAAACCCTACCTACAAAAGTACCCATACACCACCTACGAAGACGAGATTCACTTCTTCGGCGGGGTGCTGCAGGCGGAGAAAGGCAAGTGGAAACAGGCCGCCAAGGAGTTGGAGCGTGTGGAGCATAAGGCTCTGACCCGTCCGCACCAAACGGAGTATCAATTCTATCGCGGCTACACCTATCTTATGTTGCAGGAGTACGCCCGTGCGGCAACCTATTTCTCCCTGCTGCGCAAAACAGACAACGACTACACCACCAAGGCTGCGTACTACTACGCCTACTGCGAATACAAAGAACAGCACTACGACAAAGCCCTGCCCGCCCTGCTGGCACTCGAGGGCAAACAGGAGTACGCCAAGACCGTACCCTACTACATCGTACAGATCTACTACGCACAGGGAGAGAACATAGAGGTAGAGACACGGGCGGAACAGTTGCTCGACTCGCAACCCGACAACGAAAACAGCCACGAGTTGCACCGTATGCTGGGCGAGATATACTACCAGAAAGCAGCCGCAGCACAAGACGCGAACAGTCAGAAACGAAGCCTGCAAAAGGCGGCTTCGCATTTCGCAGCATACGAAAAAGTTGCCCAAGAGAACGAGTTGCCCTTGGTGCGCAACGACCTCTATTTAATCGGACAAACTTACTATCAATTAGGCGAGTACAAGAAAGCAACGACTTATCTGAAGCAGGTCAAGCAGGAGAAAGATTCCGTTTCGGAGAGTACCTGCCTGACGCTGGGCAACGCCTACACGCAACTCGGGCAGACCGAGCAGGCGAAGCTGTCATACCAAGCCGCAGCGGCATTCCGTCTGACCCCGAGCGTGCGGGAGGAGGCACTCTACAACTACACCCTCTGCACCTATCAGTCCTCAACGGCGTTGGGCGAGAGTGTGCAGGCGTTCAAAGACTTTCTCAACGAATTTCCCCACAGCAAGCACCAGAGCGAGGTCTATGCCCTGCTGAGCGATGCGTTCTTGCGCTCACGCAACTATGCGGCGGCGCTCGAGGTGCTCGACTCCGTGCCGCAGACCAGCAAGCAGTTGCTTGCCACCAAACAATATCTACGCTATCAGTTGGGTGTCGATGCGTTCCTGCAGGGCAAGATGGACGCCTCGCGCAATTACATGACCGAGGTGCTGAACCACGCCCACGAAGACGACACCTACACCACGGAGGCGTACTACTGGCGGGCTGAGGCTGCCTATCGCTTGCACGACTATGCATCGTGTATCAAAGACCTCGACCGCTACTACGCTCGCAGCGGCGTGCGGGGCTCGGTGAACTACACAGCGGCTTCCTATCTGGCCGGCTACGCCCACTTTGCAGAGAAAGACTACAAACAGGCAGAGACCTGCTTCTTGCGCTATGTCGATATGGCACAGACCACCGACCCAACCTATCCCGATGCGCTGAACCGCTTGGGCGACTGTGCTTTCAATGCCCGCAACTTCACGGCTGCCATCACCTACTACGGGCAGGTGATAGACCGTAACACGACCGGCTCCGACTACGCCACTTTCCAGCGGGGCTATGCGCTCGGCTTGCAGCACAAGTACGCCGACAAGATACAGGCCATGCAGACCCTTGTGGCTCGCTACCCGAAGTCCGACTATGCCGACGACGGGCTCTACGAGACGGCGCGTGCCTACCTGCAACAGGAGAACGAGCGGGCGGCTATCACTGCCTACGAGCAGTTGCTCAAGAGTTACCCCAACAGCAGTTATGCCCGCAAGGCGTCGCTGGAGTGCGCCATGCTCTACCGTAACCTGAACCAATACAACGAGGCGATTGCCGCCTACCGCAAGACCATAGAGACCTATCCCGCTTCGGAGGAGGCGTATTCCGCACTTGAGGGGCTGCAATCGCTCTATGTGGAGACGGGCAACATCGACGAATACCTCGCCTACACCAAGCAGTTGGGCAAGATGAATATGCAGGTAACGACAGCGGACGACTCGCTCAGTTACGCTGCCGCCGAGTTGCAGTATATGCAAGGCAACTACCAGAAGGCAGCCGATGCGCTCTCGTCCTATCTGACGCACTACTGCACGGGCGGACGCTATTGCACCACGGCGCAGTACTATGCTGCCGATGCCTACTACCGATTGGGTAAGACCACCGATGCACTGCGTGAGTACAAGGCATTGGCGGAGTTGTCGGGCAACCCGTATATAGAGGAGGCGTGCATGCGGGTAGCAGGCTTGTCCTACGACCAAAAGGACTACCAGACCTCGCTCGAATACTTCTATCGCATGCTCTCGCTTGCCTCCTCGCGCGAGAACACCGACATCGCACGCCTTGGTATCTTGCGCTGCAGCTACTACCTCGGGCGGCACCAAGCCACCATCGATATTGCTGCACAAATACTCGCCGACAACCCGACCGACGAGGTGCGCTCGGAGGCGTTGTACAACCGTGCGAAAGCCTATATAGCCGAGAAACAATACACCCAGGCGCTCGACGACCTTGCGCCGCTCTCGAAAGAGGTGCGCACTGCCGTGGGGGCAGAGTCCGAATACCTGAAAGCCGACTGCTACTACAAGCAGGGCAACCTCGACCAAGCCGAGGAGGAGGTGATGGCGTTTGCTGCCATGAACACACAACAACAGTACTGGTTGGCACGGGCGTTGGTGCTGCTCTCGGACATCAACCATAGCCGTGGCGATGATTTCCAAGCCCGCCAATACCTGCTCACGCTGCAGGCGAACTACCACGCCAACGACGATATAGCCCAAATGGTCAGCGAGCGTATCGCTGACCTCGACGAGAAAGAGAACGAACAAGTAACGGAAGAAGATGAAGACTAACAGATTATGCCTACTCGTGTGCGCCACGGCTGTTGTTTGCTGCGCATACGCCCAAGATACGACGCTCAACCGCAATGTAACCGTAGAGCGTGATTTCCAGCCCGTCGTGCAACAGGCGGGCAAGATAGCCACCAAACCGCAGGCCGTGGAGACAACATTCCCGCCTGCCGAGGTGCATTATTCCGACTATGTGGCATCGGTGTCGCCCGACTTTAATATCAACCCGCTGTTGAGCCAGCCGACTCGCTTCTCTGCACCACAAACCTATAACGGACTTGTCAGGGGCGGCATAGGGCATACCAACACGCTGTTCGACTTTGCCTACCACCTCGACGACCAGAAGAACAGCATTCTCGATGTCTATGCCAACCATCGTGCCGAGTGGGGGCGTCGCACCAACAGCCGCACGCAGATGGGCTTCGATTTCCGCCATCCCTTCACCACTGCCGAGTTGTACTTTGGCGTGCGGGGAGCGAACAAGTTCTACACCCGCTATGGCCGCTATTATGATGGCGACAAGGGGCTGACCATAGACCACTTCAAGGACTTCGAGGCGGCCGACAAGCAGACGATATGGAATGTGGATGCGTTTGTGGGTGTGCGCAACACCAAAAAATCGGATATCCAATACAAGGCACAGGTGGGCTATACGCTGTTTGCCATGCCCAAGGAGGTCAGCGAACACCAGTTGCGCACCACCGCCAATGTCGATTGGCACAGCAACGAACATCATGTGGGCGGCAACTTCTATATGCAGAACTCGTTCATGCAGACTTCGCTCTACGCCGACAGCCTGTACAACGCCCGCCACTCGCTGCACATAGAGCCTTACTATGCGTATCTGGGCAACCGTTTCTCTATCCACGCAGGCGTACAGTTCAATCTCAATATCGGGCGAGGCAAGTACCTTTCCAATTTGGACAATGTGACTTTTGCCCCTGCACCTAAGGTCGATTTCGAGGCGCAGATAGCCAAGCAGTGGCTCACCCTCTACGGCTCGGCCACAGGTTCGCTGAGTATGGGTACGGTAGAGGCGTGCATGAATGCCATTCCCTATCGCAATGTGCACCCGCTCATCACCTCGCACCACGCAGCGCCTTATACGCCCATTGATGCGCAGTTGGGTTTCCATATCCGCCCCTATCGCGATTTGTTGATAGATATATACGGCGGCTATGCCTATCAAATGAACCAACTGACCACACTGGCTACCATTGCGCAGACCACCTCGCGCGGGGTGGATATGCTGCCGGGGACGATTTCGTACTTCTACTCCGACTACGGACGGGGCAAGATAGGGGCGGCGTTCTCGTACCACTATCAAGACATTATCACCATCCACTTGGGTGGAAACTACTATTTCTGGAAGGCATTCCGCTTCGAGGATACCGAGGCAAGCGAGACCGATGACACCCGTGTGCTGCGTAAGAGCGGCTACGAGGGCGTGGTGCTGCGCAAGAACGGCGTGTACGACCGTGCCAAATGGGACGCACACGTGCGTATCGACGCACGCATCGACCGCCATTGGACGCTCTATAGCGACAATATCTTCGCCGGCAGTCGTACGGCCTTGGTGTCGCAAGCCGATGAGAACGGATCGTACGAGCGCAAACTCAAACCGACTGTGCAGTTGTCTTTGGGCTGCCAATACGAGACCGTGGTAGGCAAGCAGGCGCGTCGTGCAGGGCAGCAGCCGAATCTCGCTGTGTTCCTCCAACTCAACAACTACATTCACCGCCACAACGACCTTTGGTACGGCTACCAGACAGAGGGTATCCACTTTGTAGCAGGTGTTACCTATCGTTTCTAACCGCATATTTCTTTATTGCGTCTACCTACATACATCGACAATACTATGACCGAACATCACTATACAGGACTGACTGCTGCCGAGGTGGCAGAAAGCCGCAGCCGACACGGACAAAATATACTTACTCCGCCCCAAGAGGAGACGCTCTGGAGCCGAGTATGCAACTGTAGGCACTACTCGTTGGTAGTGCTTAGTTTTTCGGCAGCCGTTTTGGTGGCTCTCGGATTGGGTGTCGCTGCTTTGGCGGGCGTATCGCTCCCGCATGGGGTGTGGATAGCACCGGTCATCCTGCTTGTGCTGTGTGCGTTGTCCTATTTGGTGGCGTTCTTTGGCGGCAAGTACGACAAGGCGAATCGCCGCTTCGAGATGGACCCGCTTATCACTATCCTGCTTGTGGCGTTGCTGCTCTCGGCGGCTATCTCGTTCTATCAGGGCGTATGGGGCGGCAAGACGGGCATTACGCCCTATTTCGAGCCGATAGGTATTGCCATTGCGGTGCTGCTCGCCACAAGTGTGGGCTATATCCTCGAGCGGCAGAACGAGAAGACATTCCGCAGCCTCAACGAGGTGAACGATGATACTCCCGTCAAGGTGATTCGAGACAGCAATGTGCAAGAGGTGCCCCGCCGTGAGGTGGTCGTGGGTGACATCATTCTGCTCGAGACGGGCGAGGAGGTGCCTGCCGATGCCGAGTTGTTGGAGGCAATGAATCTGGTGTTAAACGAGTCGTCGCTCACGGGTGAACCGCAGTGTAGCAAGACGATCGACCCGACGCAGTTCGACCCCGATGCCACCTATCCATCCAATCAAGTGATGAAGGGGTGTACCGTGCTGGAGGGCGACTGCACGGCGCGTGTTTTTGCCGTGGGTGACCATACGGCGTGCGGCAAGGTGTTCCGTGCAGCGCAGGTGCGGGACGATGGCGACACGCCGCTCACACAGAACCTCAAGCAGTTGGCGGGTGTCATCACCAAGGTCAGTTACGCCATTGCGGCACTGGTGCTGATAGGGCGTGTGCTGGCATATTTTGCGGCAGGACATACCGCACTGGATGTGGATATGGTCAAGTACCTGCTCGATAGCGTTATGATTGCTGTCACGCTCATTGTAGTAGCAACGCCCGAGGGACTACCCATGGCGGTGACGCTGAGTCTTGCGTTCAGCATGAAGCGCCTTATGAAACAGAACACCCTGCCTCGCACGATGCATGCATGCGAGACCATGGGGGCTGTGTCGGTCATCTGTACCGATAAGACAGGTACGCTCACGCAGAACCAGATGCGGGTGCAGACCACCGAGTTTGTCGGGTTGGCGGGGCAGCGGCTCAGCCAAGACCCTGTGTCAGGGCGCATTGAGGAGTGTATCGTAGCGAACTCGACCGCTAATCTTGACTACTCCGATCCGAACCATATCCGAACCATCGGCAATCCGACGGAGGGAGCATTGTTGCTGTGGCTGCACGACCAAGGCGTGTCGTATGCCCCTCTGCGTGAGCAGATAGAGATAGTGGAGCGTCTCTCGTTCTCCACGGAGCGTAAGTTCATGGCGACACGGGTGCTTTCTCGGCTGACGGGGCGGCAGGTGGTCTATGTCAAAGGAGCACCCGATGTACTGCTCGACTATTGCAATCTGACGGCAGACGAGTTTATCGAATATAGTGCGCTGTTGGCGCAATATCAGGCCAAGGCGCTTCGCACGCTGGCGTTTGCGTGTATCGAGAGCGAGCAGGACTTGCCGCTCGAGCAGATTGTGCGGGGCGGCGGGCTGACCTGGATAGGCGTGGTAGCGATTGCCGACCCCATCCGTGCCGATGTGCCGGCGGCTATCAGGGAGTGTACCGAGGCGGGTATTCGGGTCAAAATTGTGACAGGCGATGCGCCAGGTACGGCGAAGGAAATAGGTCGCCAGTTGGGCTTGTGGTCGGATAACGATACCGAGCGTAATATATTGTTAGGCACCGAGTTAGCCGCCATGACGGACGAACAACTCATGGAGCGTCTGCCCGATGTGAAAATTATCTCTCGAGCCCGCCCCAACGACAAGGAGCGTGCCGTTCGCCTGTTGCGTAAGTTGGGCGAGGTGGTAGCCGTTACGGGCGATGGTACCAACGACGCACCGGCGCTCAATGCCGCCAATGTAGGGCTCTCGATGGGCGACGGCACAGCAGTGGCAAAAGAGGCCAGCGATATGACCATCATGGACAACTCGTTTGCCACTATCGCCAATGCCGTCATGTGGGGACGCTCGCTCTATAAGAATATCAAGCGTTTCATTTTGTTCCAGATGGTGGTCAATGTCACGGCGTGTCTCACGGTGGCTATCGGTGCTTTCACGGGTACGGATTCGCCGCTTACCGTTACGCAGATGTTGTGGGTCAATCTCATTATGGATACTTTTGCTGCATTGGCGTTGGCTTCGCTGCCGCCCACGCATAGTGTTATGCGCGACCGTCCTCGTCCCCAGAACGAGCCGCTCTTGCGGGGTATCGGTGGACAGATTGTGGCTATCGGGCTTATCTTTACGACGCTTATGATGAGTTTGCTTGTGCTGTTCGAGCATACCGCCACCACTTCGTTTACCGACCTCTCGTTTGCCTTGGGTGCTCAGAACGGACTGACCCCGTACGAGTTGGGGCTGTTCTTTACTTTCTTTGTGTTCTTGCAGTTCTGGAACTTGTTCAACGCCAAGGCGTTTATGACCAATCGGTCGGCTTTCCACGGTCTTTCGTGGCAAAACACCAAGTGGTTCTTGCTCATAGCGGGCATTATCTTCGTGGGGCAGTTGCTCGTGGTCGAGATGCCGGGGCTTCAGGTGATGTTCAATGTGGCAGAGGGCGGCTTGCGTTGGCAAGATTGGTTGCTTATCGTCGCCTCCACCTCGTTGGTGCTTTGGGTAGGCGAACTGATTCGCCTTGTCGGTCGTTTGACCCAACGCGAGTGAAGAAAACAGCAAGGGATGAGCAAGGGATAAGCAAAGGATAGACTCCACTCAATCGAACAACTCCATCAGGATAGGGAGCGAGCGAGGCGGCTGCCAGTCGTCGATATGTGCGGCAAAGTAGGCGCAGAGTGCATTCAGTTGGCTCTGTCGTGCCGTGCGGGAAGCAGGCAGGGTCAATAGGTCGGGTTGTTGCTCGGGATCGATAGCGAAGCCCAAGTACGCCGCCAGCGAAACGAGAAAGCGCAGATGCAGGTGTTGCGGCTCGGGGGTGGTGTCCAACTCGGGCACGACCGTTGCAAGATAGGCAAAGAGGTCGGCGTCCTCCAGCGGGTGGCGCAGCGTGCGGTAGAGTACCTCTGCCAAGAAGAGTGCCACCGCCTGCCGACGCGGGTCGAGCATTGTCTGCTGCGGCACATAGAGCAGTCGGCACTGCCTGAGGGGCGGAAGCGTGCGGGCGGGTTGGTAATCGAATGTGATTTCGGTCAACGACAGGGGAGCATATACAGCCGCACTCTTTTTCTTCCCTACCCCATAGACAAGGAGATTGATACGCCCGTGCGTGCGGGTATAGGTATGGAGGATATGCGCCTTGTCGCTATAAGGCTGAAGAGAGAGGACAATAGCAGGCGTAGTGAGCAGCATACGGCACTAAAAAACGACAACTATACGAAACAGGGGTATCTTTGACCCTGCAAAGATACGGAATAATACGGATATGGCAAAGCAAAAAGCAAAATTCTATGTGGTCTGGCAAGGGAAAGAACCTGGTATTTATACCACATGGGCAGCGTGTGAGAAGCAAGTGAAAGGCATAGCACAAGCCAAATACAAGGCATTCTCCTCGCGCACCGAGGCAGAAAAAGCCTACACGGAAGACCCTGCCATACATATCTTCCGCCATAAGGATACGGCACCTGCGGCACGGATAGAGACGGCGCCAACCAAGCCTCTCTACCCTGCACTGGCTGTCGACGCCGCCTGCTCGGGCAACCCGGGTGTACTGGAGTTCCGGGGAGTGATTGCCGATACGGGAACGGAGGTTTTTCATCGTGGTCCGTACAAGGGCGGCACGAACAATATCGGGGAGTTTTTGGCGATTGTGCTGGGGTTGGCTTACCTCAAACAAAACAACCTGCCGTGGGTGCTCTACTCCGACAGCCGTACGGCGTTGGCGTGGTTGCGCAAGAAGCACGCCCAAACCAAACTCACACCAACGGCAAAGAACAGAGAACTCTTCGTCATGCTCGAGAAAGCCGAGCAGTGGTTGGCGACGAACACCTACTCTACCCGCATCTGTAAATGGGAAACGGAGCATTGGGGCGAGATACCGGCGGACTTCGGGCGAAAGTAAAGCCATGCAAACTACAGAAACAACAAGCGAAGCAAAAATACGAAAACGAATAAAACTACGGAAACAACATCTATGTTCAGATTGGTTCATAAGCGATTCTTCTCGGAGAATGTTGCCGAATTGGTATTCGAGGCACCCTTGATAGCGAAATCACGCAAGGCAGGGCATTTTGTGATTGTACGCGTGGACGGGCAAGGCGAGCGTATGCCGCTTACCATTGCCGATGCAGACCCCGACAAAGGAACGATTACCCTCGTTGTGCAGCGGGTAGGCGTCAGTTCTGCGAAACTGTGTGCGCTCGAAGTAGGAGAGCAGGTAGCCGATATAGCAGGACCTTTGGGACGGGCTACCGATATCCAGTATTTCGGTACGGTAGTCTGTGCCTGCGGCGGTGTAGGTGCTGCGCCTATGCTGCCTATCGCCAAGGCACTGAAAGCGGCAGGCAACCGCGTGATTACCATACTGGCAGCCCGTACGGCAGCGTTGGTTATTCTTCGGGACGAGTTAGCCCGTGTATCCGATGAGGTAATGGTCATGACCGATGACGGCTCACTCGGCAAACAAGGCATAGTTACAGCAGGCGTGGAGGAGATTATCCTGCGCGAACAAGCAGGAACAGGCGTGCAGAAGTGTATCACTATCGGACCTGCCATTATGATGAAGTTTGTAGCACTGACCACGAAGAAATACACTATCCCGACCGTTGCAAGCCTAAACACCATTATGGTGGACGGAACGGGTATGTGCGGGGGCTGTCGTGTGACGGTGGACGGCGCAACCCGTTTTGTCTGTGTCGATGGTCCTGAGTTCGATGCACACAAGGTGGACTTCGACGAACTTCTCTCGCGTCTGCGATCGTACAAGGCCGAAGAGAAAGTCGCCTACGAAGCATACCTCACCAAGCCCGATACGATGCCTACAGCCCCCCGGGAAACCATTCCTGCGCACGAGTGTGTCTGCCATGGGACAAGCCCTGACCTGCCCGCCGCTGCGTTTACGGGTACGGCGAAAGACCGCGTTGCCATCCCGCGTGTGCACATGAACGAGTTATCGCCCGAAGAGCGTATCCGCTCGCTCCACGCCGAGGTGAACCAAGGACTGACCGCCGGGCAGGCTATCACCGAGGCGCACCGATGCTTGAACTGCAAGACGCCTACTTGCGTACAGGGCTGCCCCGTGCATATCGCCATACCGCAGTTTATCAAAGCGTTGGAGCAAGGAAAGATAGAAGAAGCCGCAGCGGTCATAGCCGAGAGTTCATCGCTGCCGGCAGTATGCGGACGCGTCTGCCCGCAGGAGAAACAATGCGAGGCACAATGTATCCACCTGCGTATGGGGCACGAGGCAGTCGCTATCGGCTATTTGGAGCGTTTTGTGGCAGACCATGCCCCAAAAGCAGAGTCACAACCGACGGAGCAGACACCTGCCGCACCGGCCACGAAACGCAAAGTAGGTGTAGTGGGTTCCGGCCCTGCGGGATTGGCTTTCGCTGGCGATATGGTACGCTACGGATACGATGTGACCGTGTTCGAAGCACTGCACGCCATCGGCGGGGTACTCAAATACGGCATACCCGAGTTCCGTTTGCCTAATGCAGTGGTAGACAGGGAGATAGATGGGCTGCGACAGCGGGGTGTACATTTCCTGACCGATGTCGTCGTAGGGAAGACCGTCACGATAGACGACCTGCGTCAACAGGGTTACGAAGCCATTTTTGTGGCGTCAGGGGCAGGGCTGCCACGCTTTATGAATATCGAGGGAGAAAACCTGAACGGCGTACTGTCCTGCAACGAATACCTGACGCGGGTCAACCTGATGGACGCCTCATCCACAGCCACGGATACGCCCGTGCTGCGGGGGCGGAATGTGCTGGTAGTGGGCGGTGGCAATACAGCGATGGACGCCGTACGCACTGCCAAACGGTTGGGAGCAGAGCGGGCAATGATAGTCTATCGGCGCTCTGAAGAAGAGATGCCTGCCCGCATTGAGGAAGTTCGGCACGCCAAAGAAGAGGGCGTAGAGTTTCTTACACTGCACAACCCCATAGCCTATCACGCAGATGCGGACGGACGGGTGGCAGAAGCGGTGCTGCAGGTTATGACGCTCGGCGAACCCGATGCGTCGGGCAGACGCAGCCCCATACCTGTCGAAGGTAAGACGGAGGTTGTCCCCGCCGACCTCGTTATTGTGGCCGTGGGCGTCAGTCCGAATCCGCTTATTCCAAGTACGGTGGAGGGATTGGAAATCAGCAAGAAAGGCACTATTGCAGTCAATGACGACATGCAGTCCTCGTTGCCGATATTGTTTGCGGGAGGCGACATAGTGCGCGGCGGTGCGACCGTCATACTGGCTATGGCAGACGGACGCCACGCCGCACAGGCTATGAACAACTACTTACAAACACACTAACTACATTACAATCACTATAGAAGCTACACAAACTACGCGCACAGCGAAAACTACTTTGCAACAAGTCGTATAGCGAAACCGCCACCGGAGGCAAGGCGAATAGAGAGGGGCGCAGCGGCATGAGATACGCTGCGCTTCTCTACGGTTATAGCGTACGGATGGGCTTGCCAGTCCGCATTCACACCGTCGCTACAGGGGTCAGAAGCCGTAGCATCACGGTAGATTTCGGCGGTGTACTCGCCCTCTGGGAGGAACGACCAGTCTATATCGAGTGTACGAGGCGTATCGTCGTTAACTGCCCCTACATACCAGTCTTTGCTGCCACGCTCTTGGCGTGCCATGACGACATACTGCCCTATCTCGGCCTGGAGCAAACGGCTCTGCTCCCAATCGCAAGGCACATCTTTGATGAACTGAAACGCCTCGGGATGTTTTTGGTAGTTCTCCGGCAGGTCGCACGCCATTTGCAGCGGCGAATAGAGTACCACAAACAGACCCAGTTGGTTGGCAAGCGTAGCGTGTACACGGGTGTGCGGCTGCACGGGATTATCGAAGTTGAATACCCCTGGTGTATAGTCGGCAGGTCCCGCCAACATACGCGTGAAAGGCAAAGTACATACATGGCTTGCAGGGCTGCCGCCATCCGCACTCCATGCGTTCCATTCTTGCCCGCGAATCCCTTCCTGTGTCATCAGATTCGGATAAGTGCGTTGCAGCCCTGTGGGCATCACAGGCTCGTGGTTATCCACGCATACACGATGCGCTGCAGCGGTCTCAATCACACGGCGGTAATGGCGTACGCCTGCCTGCGAACGATTGTACTGTACCCCATCTATAGTGGTGATGACAGGCGAGACATAGCCTGTTTTCACACTGTGCATACCGTAGTGTTCTATATAGGCATAGGCCGTATCCAATTCCGTTTCGTACTGGGCGGCATTGCCTTGGGTCTCGTGATGAAAGACTATCTCTACGCCACGCTTGTGGGCGTAGTCGGCAAGATAGTCGATGTCGTAGTCGGAATAGGGACGGACAAACGAGAAGCGAGCACCCGGAGTTGTTCCGTCCCATGCGCCCCAACCTTCGTTCCAACCCTCTGCCAGCACACCACCGAAACCATTGTCCGCAGCAAAATCGATGTAGCGTTTCATGTTGGCAGTCGTAGCCCCATGGAGGGGACCTTGGCTCCAAGTCATTGTCTTCAGGTGCATTCCCCACCAAATACCGATGAATTTCATAGGACGGATCCAACTCGTGTCCTCTATGCGGCAGGGATCGTTTAGGTTGAGCATCACACGGGATGCCACCAGCGCAGGAAGGTCATCCGCCACCACGAGCATACGCCACGGCGTCTGCCAAGCACCATATTCGTATGCCGCCACACCGTTCTGCCATGGAGTCAGGAAAGTGCGGATAGTACGCCCCGTATAGTAAAAGTTCTCGGCAGGATAGTCGGTCAATGCGGCCTCGTGCAGAAAAGCATAGCCTCCCTCTGCCAGTTCCAATGTGACAGGCGAACAGGTCGTATCCTTTTCGCTAATCGGGCAGCGTGTCCAGAGTGCCTCGTAGTACTCTGTGCGCCAAGGGATAGACCACGCTTGCGGCTCACGGGCGAAAGTATAGGCTGTCTTCTCTTCGAGAACCACCATGCTGTCCGTAGTATTGGGGAACACATAGCGGAATGCCACACCGTCATCAAAAGCACGGAATACGATATCCATCTGCACACCCGAGCCGTGGCGGAGGTGGGCTGTGAGTTGCGTATAGCGATTGCGTATCGAGCGTTCCTCACCCCATACGGCTTCCCAAGTCTCATCGTGCGAAGCGGTATCGCACGAGACCAGCGAGAACCCGCTATCGAGGTCGCAGTCTGTGAGCCGCAGCCCCATAGCCGACCACGAGAGCAACGGTGTACCCCGACGCATCACTTTATATTCCGGCGCACCGGACGAGTTCAACCGGAAAGAAACCTCGAGCACTCCTTCGGGCGAAGTAAGGCAATGCGCAGGACGACACGCCGTCAGCATCAGCGAAGCCAAAAGCGAAACAACAAAGAAAAGGTGTTTTGAATTCATAAACGATAGATATGTTGTGTTAGATTGTACGAACAGTCATTGTGCATGATGCATCCGGTATTATGCCTTGTTATATCGAAGGGTAACCGGTAGATTGGTGCATATTCTTATTGCGTTCCAACTCCAACTGGGGAATCGGTTGGACATACGACTCATCGCCTTTCCATGTAATTGCGCCATGAGAGGTCTTCTCATAGTACGCGGCCTCCGAAGCCCCTATACGATAGCGGCGCAAGTCGAACCACCATTGTCCCTCGCCAAAGAGTTCCGCCCAACGCTCGTAGCGTAATGGGTCGTGCGACAACGGGTCGCTCTCGAAATAGGCACGGGTGCGGTCTGTGAGCGAAGTGTAATCGTAGGGACACGCCGTCTCGGGTGCATAGCCATAGGCACGGCGGTGTACCTTGTTGATATACTCCAACGCCGTAGCAGGGGCGGTTTCCGCCATCAGTTCGGCATAGAGCAAGTAGATGTCCGCCAAGCGGATGATGTAGAAATTGCAGTTGCTGCTCTCGTTCCACCCATAGGGAGCAGGTCCCATCTCCGTACCACGGATATTGGTATACTTGCGGTGTTGCCACGCCAGACGATCGGGACGGCTGTTGGTTTCCGACGAACGGTCATAGACGGTTGTGCGCCCCTTGGCGTCTATATATGTATCGACATAGGGCTGCCCCGCATTGAGCCGCAGGCGAGGGTCAACCTTGGCAGGGTCGTTCTTTAGAGCAAGTGCCTCGGCACGATAGTCAGGGACGGAGATTGCATAAGGGTAATTATCGAGCGAACGCTCACCATTGTAGTCGAAGGAAGGGTTTAACATCAAGCGGGGAATGGTATCACCATAGAAATTCCAGAAACCAAAGCGGGCGATATTACGGTCGTGGACGAAGTTATTGCCCCACTGGGACGACTTTTTGGATACGATGACGTCATACTGTTGCGTGAGCGGGTCCACCTTATCTTCACGCCCCTTACGGAATTTGATATCCAGATCGACATACCATGGAGCGAAGACCATCGGCATACCGGAACCCGTGGTGTAGTTTTCCCATGGGCCATCCTGATTGGGATTGCTGGTCATGGTCAATTCATAGAGCGACTCGGCATTGTGTTCGTTTGCTTCGTTGCCGAAGAACATATCTGTATAGACATCGTACGGAACGAGTTGTTTACCGCTGTTCTTGATAATATCTTCTAGAACGGCTTGCGCTTTGGTGCGGTTCTCCGGGAAAATGTATAACGACTGCATATAGACCTTGGCGAGCAGACCTTTGGCTGCCCACTCGGTAGCACGGAAAGCATCCTCATTACACCCTTGCAAGAGTTCGGTTGCCCGCTCGGCATCAGAGATAACAAATGCCCAAGTATCGCGCACCGATTCCCGAGCGAGTTTGAGTTCCTCCACATCGGAGAGTACACGGTCTATTTTTGCGAAACCCAGACCATCGGCGTTGAGTTCGAAGAATATCTGTGCATGCCAGTATGCCAAGGCGCGATTGAAATAACACTGTCCGAGGGCATAGTCCAGAGCCGCTGCCTCGGACGACTTGGCGTACTTCGCACGATAAGACTCCACACCCTCAATGCCCGTAGTAGCCAGTTTCATCCACTTGCACAGGTCGGTATAGGTGGTAGTCAAGTAGCGGGAGTCGATGTTGGAATAGTTGTCCTGCGAGTTGGCACGCTCGTCGTAAGAGCCGTAGATGTCGGAGGTATGGTCGTAGAGCCAGACTCCCATAGGAAACCAATAGAACGCGTACATCCCTATGCTATGACTCTGCGCATAAGCGGAAGTTACGAGTTGGTCTACCTGCTCCATAGTAGCAGGGAAATTGTCGGTAGTGAGTGTCTGCGGGTTCGAAATATCGAAGAAATCCTTACAACCGTTGAGGACTATGGCGGCAGACAAAAGTATGGCGATAGATTGGGTCTTCATAGCAAAAAGAATTTAGAAAGTAATATCCAAGCCAAACGAATAGAGACGGGAGGGTAGATAGCGGTTGTGCGTATCCACATTGTACATCAGGCTGCTACCGCCTATCTCAGGGTCTATGCCCGAATACCCGGTGATCGTAAAGAGGTTCTGCGCCGAGAAATAGATACGCAGTTTTTCCATCTTCGCTTTGCGGCTGTACTTCTGCGGGAGGGTATAGCCCAAGGAGAGGTTCTTCAACTTAAGGTAGTCGCCACGCTCTACAAGATAGCCCGAAACGGTAGAGTAGTTTCGGTTTGCCGCACCGTCGCCTATTACAGAACCGTTCTCGTCGAGATAGGCCACACGCGGGTCAGAGGTGACGGTTGTATTCCCTTTCCCGAAACAAGAAGTATTGAAGATAGCCTTCGTGGTATTGTCGGTCATGAACATATGGGTATAGGGTGTTACAAGGTTCATAATGTCGAAGCCGAATGCACCCGAGAAAACGAGTGACAGATCTACCCCTTTGTAGGCGAAGGACATATTGAGTCCAAGCGTCATCTTCGGCCACGGATTGCCGATATACTTACGACTGGCTGCCGTAACCCGCCCCTGTCCGTTGTCATCGAAGATAAGGTCTCCGACGCCTGTATTCGAACGCTGGTAATATATACCTATTTCCTTGCCGTCCGCGTTGAGAGGCTGTCCGTTCTCGGCATAGCCATAGGGGTGGTTCGGATTCTGCTCGCGCCACTTGTCGAGTGCATAGCGGTTGTACTCATCCACCTGTTCCTGTGTTTGGAAGATACCCAAGACCTCATATCCGTAGAAGAGGGACATCGGGTTTCCGTCCTCGGTGCGTGTGAGCAATGGCCACGAGGAGTCCGTACCTTTGTCGATGGTGGTTGCTCCCGGTGAGTCGCCTACCTGCTTGACTTTGTTTTGATTGAACGACATATTGAGTGCGATGCTGTATTGGAAGTCAGACTTATGGTCTTGCCAACCGATACTGACCTCGTGCCCTTGGTTCTCTACCAGACCGGCATTGAAATAGACGGGAACGGTATTGGCAGGGTCATCGGAGTTGAAATAGTAACTCATACCGCTTGTAAGACAGAGAGACCCCCGATAGAGCATATCCTTTGTCTGACGATTGTAGTAGTCGTAGGTGAGTGTCAGACGGTTGTTGAAGAAACCGAGGTCGAGACCCGCATCTACTTGATTCACTTCTTCCCACTTGAGATTCTCGTTGCCCAAGACGGCTATCCACGCACCCGACTGCCCTACGGAACTATTGTCGAACGCATACGATATGCCCGACATAGAATAGGTGGACTGGTACATATACTGCGGGATATTGTCGTTGCCCAATATACCCCACGAGGCACGAATTTTGGCGTTGGAAAGCCAATCGGCAGCCGCTGTTTCCTTGATAAAACTTTCCTCACTCAACCGCCAACCCGCATTGACAGAGGGGAAGAAACCCCAGCGGTTCTTCTTGACGAAACGGTCGGAGGCATCGGCACGGAAATTAACCGCCAGAAGGTAACGCCCCCGATAGTCGTAGTTGAGACGGGCGAAGGCAGAGCCACGGCGCTCCTGCGGGATAGCGTCGGAAGCGTCTTTGGTTGCGCCGGACGAGCCAAGGGCGATAGACTGCGCCACGGGAATGGCAAAGCCGTAAGTAGCCACCTGTAGGTCGTAGCCGTCGTACTTCCACCACTCCGTTCCGACCATTGCCTTAAAACCGTGGTCGCCCCAATGGGCATCATAAGTCAACACGGAGTTAAACATCAGTTTGAGGTTTGTGCCTGAATAGGAATCGAGTTTCCCGCCGTCCACGCCTACTTGTACAGGACCGAAGTCTTTGTACTCAGTGAAATAGCGCTTGGAATACGCACCGAGTGCTGCAGAGGCAGTGGTACGCCAAGTAAGCCCCTTGATAAACTCAACATTCAGATAGGCTTGCGCATTAACATAGTAGTTCTTGTCCTGAATATCGTGGTAAGCGGCTTCGAGTCCGGCAAAGTTAGGCCCCGAACCGACCGACATAGGAGTCTGTGCATAGTTGCCATCGGCATCATAAACTTCCGCCACAGGAACGGTGCGGAACGGAACAGTATGGTTGTAAATCGAGGAGTTGGTCGATGGATTGGTCTGTGTCATTGCACCATAGACCGCCTCGCCTATCTGGATATGCTTGCCGAGATTGTGGTCGAGGTTGGTACGGAACGAGTAACGGCGGGCACGAGTGTCCATATAAGTTCCTTTCTCATCGAGGAAACCGAGCGAGAGAAACATCCTGGTCTTCTCCGTACCACCCCGTACGGATACATTGTACTCCTGCTCGATACCCGTACCGAACATAACATTCATCCAATCCGTATTGGGTAATTCGCTGACGCTGCTTACGCCGAGCACATCGAGGGTATTGCTCGTACCCCAAATATCCCGTGCCCGTATCCAGTCTTCTGTACCGAGCAAGCGGATATTCGAACTGATGTTGCGCCAACCTACACGGGCATTGAGGTCTACCTGTGTGCGTTCAGCCTTTCCTTTCTTGGTTGTGATGAGGATAACACCACCCGCCGCCTGCGAGCCGTAGATGGCAGCAGAACCTGCGTCTTTGAGTACCTCAATAGACTCCACATCACGCATATTGAAGTTGAAGCCCGCATCTTGTGCCACGCCGTCTACCACATAGAGGGGGGCCATACCATTGAGCGAACCTGCCCCACGGATAAGTATCTCGGCGGCTTCTCCTGGCGAGCCGCTCCCTTTCGTCACCGTAACGCCTGCCGCAAGACCCTGCAGCGACTCGGCAAGAGATTTAGAGGAAAAATCGGCTATTTCCTTCGATGACACCGAAGAAATAGAACCCGTTACATCACTGCGCTTCTGTGTACCGTAACCTATCACCACCACATCCTCAAGCACTTCTACATCCTCTTGCAATGTAATGGTATAGACAGTCTTGTCCGCTGCCACACGAATGGTCTGTGACCGGTAGCCTACATAGGACACCACCAACTGCTTGCCGGCGGCAACATCAAGTTGGAAATGCCCGTCTATGTCTGTAATCGTGCCGTGTGTGGTATTCGGTTCGGCAACGCTGGCGCCTATTACAGGCTCACCTTTCGAGTCGAGCACCACGCCCTCGATTGGTACTGCCCACACGCCAACCGCCCACAAGAGTGTAGCGGAAAGGAGAAAAAGATGCGGAAAGAGGTGTTTCATACAAGGTAGATTAAAGGGAAAACGACTGTACAATGCTTCTGCTACAAAAAGAAAAAGTGACGCAAAAAAGAAATACAGAGCAGCCCGACACTGCTGTCGAGCCACCCTGCTCTTGATTGTACCTTATTTTGCGTCTTCTACAATAGTGCCTAACGCATTGTATATGACACCATTATGGCGAATATAGAGTTGCCCGTCACGAACAAACTTACCAGCCTTAGCAGTAACCTGCTCTACCGCATCGATAGCCGTTGAGAGGACACATGGAGCGGCATAGCCTTTCTCGTCGAAGCCGAACATAGGCTCATCGAAATCTCCACCATAGAACTCTTCACTCGACTTCGTCCCTGTGTAGGGCAAGAAAGCAAAGAGACAGTCAGCACCCGGGGCTTGCGTAACCTCAATGGGCTGGTCGTTCCACATCCACCAACCGGCACCGGCTTCCTCTGCCGTAAACTCAAAACCAAAGACCTGTCCATAGATGTACAGGATACTGTCTTTGGCAAGTACATCTACTTTCAGTACACTGTCGTTCGAGAATATCTGGGCGTAGTTGACTGTCATACCGAAGATGTTACCATTGATCTGTTTGAGGCGGTTGGTTTCACCGTTGACATCGCCCTTATTCGTCCACTTATTGATGGCTACACCACGGGTAGCACCCTCGGCAGTAGGCGTTGCTTTGAGGAAATCTTCAAGCCAAGTACCCGTCACATCGAGGGCGAAAGTAAAGGTTTCATCTGCTTCAATGTCGTTCGAAGCAGCGAATGCACCCTTTGCGCAGTCGTACTTCACAATGTAACGACCATCAGCACCGACGGGGTTGTTGAGTTCGTGAGCGGCAGCACTCAAACATACCAGAGCGGCTGCGAGAACAAGTGTACACTTTTTCATGATAGAATTTGGTTTTAGTGGTTAGAATTAGAAGGTTGGTCGTACTTCCTCGGCAATGGCATTTGCCCCATTAGGATGAGATCGATAGTCCCGCTTGGAAGTTTTGACGGTGCAAAGGTACACCTCTTGCGAGAGATAGGGAAATAATATAGTAAAAATATAGATAAGATATATGGAATTCTGACCAATTACTATACATAGTATAGTAGTAACCAGCAAACTGCCACCAATTATATAGATGATTTATGACGCTTACCACCTTATATTTCGGTCTAAATCCGGTTCATAGAGGAGAGTGGGTTTGTTCGTTCCCGAAAAGTTATGTATCTTTGCAACACTTTCTGCAAAGCAGTTACCTCTTGAGGCGACACAAAGAACCTCTTCCGAACTACGCCATAACTTCTAAATACCATAACCTCTAAATAGCATAACCCCTAAATACCATACATTATGCAGACCACATCATCCTGTGTCCTATTTCTATGCATTTGTTGTGCCACCACTGCCGCACATGCCGCATCGTTTTATCCGTTCCCGACTGACTCTCTCGAGCATGGATACTACTGCCGTCCCTACGAGCGCTACGAAGCCGAACCGGACTACTGCACCACCAACGGTACTTTTCTCTCCGTTTCGGACGACCAACGCACGCTTGCCGCCGAAGCCTCGCACCAGCAGGCTCTCCAACTGACTGCCAAAGGCGACTATGTAGAGTGGACGGTCGGTACTGCTGGCGACGGGCTTACTATTCGCTTCTCGCTCCCCGACAACGACAGCGGCACCGGTACAACGGGTACGCTCTTTGTCTATGCGGGTACAGAACAGGTGGGTACACTCTCTTTATCGAGTTATTGGGCATGGCAATACTGCACCGACAACTATCCGGACAACACACCAAAGACCAACTGTGTCATCCGTATGAAGTACGACGAAACGCATTTGCGCCTCTCCCGTACCATTCAGAGCGGCGAGTGCCTGCGCCTTGAGAAAGCGGACGACAACACTTCGCCCTATACCATTGATTTCATCGAGTTGGAACCCGTACCCGCCGCTGTGCGGTTCGAGGATATTGAGGGCGAGAAAGTGCAGTACACAGGCGGCTCGCTCTTCGACTTTGTGAATACCAACGGAGGCAAGACCATCTATATCCCCGTGGGGCGGTGGGAGTGCGACAAACGCCTCTACCTCAATACAAACAACACCGCTATTATCGGTGCAGGCGAGTGGTACACGGAGATCTATTTCAACGCTCCGTCCGACCAAAGCGGCACCTATATGCAGCGGGGAATAGAAACGAATCGCAGCAATATCCGCATCGAGGGTTTGTATCTCAATACGGTCAACAACCAACGCTACTACCAGAACGACGACTCCAAGCAGGTGGGCAAGGCGTTTATGGGCGGTTTTGGGGAGAACAGCATCATACGCCACTGCTGGGCAGAGCATTTCGAGTGCGGGGCTTGGATAGCCGATTACTCGGGTGCATCGTCCAAGAATCTGTTGGTCGAGCACTGCCGTTTCCGCAACAACTACGCCGACGGTATCAACTGCGCCCATGGCTGCGAGGGGCATACCATACGCTACTGCTCGTTCCGGAATAATGGCGATGACGACATGGCATCGTGGACGACGGCACGCATGTGTAAGCATATCACCTATGCGTACTGCACCGCCGAGAACAACTGGCGGGCATCATCGTTGGGTTTCTTCGGCGGCACAGGGCACGAAGCGCACCATCTTGCCATCTTCGATGCGCTCGAGTGCGGTGTACGCGTCAATGCGGACTTCGCGGGCAAGGGCTTCGGCAGCGACGAGGATATCTATATCCATGACCTGACTATCACCCACTGTGGCTGTACAGGCGGCACCAAGGGCACAGCAGGCGACTTCTGGGGCAATACGCAGGGGGCATTCAATATCGGCGGTGCGAGCCACTATGCCGTGCGCAATATCCGTGTGGAGAATGTCGAGGTAGCAGACTCCCGTCGCTTTGCTTTCTTTCTCTCTGCGGGCACAAACAAGTTGGAGAATATCCGTCTGCGGGACATCACCATCCGGAATGCCCAAACGGGTTTCTACTTCGGCAATGTATCGGGCAATGCCACCTATTGCAACCTACTCTATTTCGATGTTGATCGTCCGATGAATGCCTATTCGTCTGCATGGAATTGGACGGAAGCAGTAGACTGTATCACGACCATAGAAGAGGCAAGAAATCCCCAATCCAACGGAATTTGTTATGATCTTCTCGGACATATCGTCCCTTGTAACACCCATGGTATTATCGTCCGGGCTGACAACGGACGAAAAGTACACATTCCTTAATTTCACCTCCATTATGAACAAACGCCTATTATTCCTCCTTGCAGCGCTGAGTCTCAGTCTCTCGCTTGCCGCCTATACAGAAGAAGACCTTCTCTATCTCGACTGCGAGTTAGCCCGCAAGAGTACTTACCAAGCCGAGAAACAGCAGCGTATCAAGACGATAGAGGCAGCAGACCTCGACACATACTCCCGCCTGCTCGCACTGACTATCGAGTACCAGTCCTACTCCTACGACACAGCGACTTACTATGTTGAGAAACTGCTCGATGAAGCGCAACATCTGCAGTCGCCCGAGAAAATTGTGGAGGCGCAGATACGCCATGCGTTTATCTTTCTTTCGTCGGGTCTATTCAAAGAGAGTGCCGACCTGTTGGAGGATATGCAGGGTGTGGAAGACTGTTCGAGGGAAGTGCAGGCGGACTACTACCAAACCTACTCCCGTCTGCTTTACGATATGGCAGACTACACCCACGGGCAGTTGGCGAGCGACTACCGCACCGAGGGCTATCGTATGAGCGAAGCGGCATTGCGGCTCATCGACCCGCAGGATACGGCCTTCTATTGGTCAACAGCAGCGCAGTATGCCATGAAGCAGGACGACATCGTATTGGCGATAGAGCGTTTCGAGCGGGCGTTGGCGAGTTCCACTATCTCTATGCACGACCGTGCCATTGCCTATTCGTCCATGGGTTATCTCTACGAGAGCCTTCAGAACCCCGAACGCGCTGACCATTATTGGATAGAAGCCGCCGTAGCCGACTTGCGAAGTTGTACCAAAGAGGCAATAGCCATGGGCGTTGTGGCGCGTATCTGTTTCGACAACGACGACCTCACGCGCGCCTCGACCTATATCCAAGAGGCGATGCGGGATGCCAACTTCTACAATGCCCGTCATCGCCAACTCGACATATCGAAGATTATGCCTATTATCGAACAGTCGCAGTTGCAGGCACAAAAAGCCCAAAACCAACGAATCCATCGGCTAAATTTAAGTCTGTATGTCCTTCTTGTCGTGCTGTTTTTCCTGCTTGTTTTGCTTTACAATCGTATCCGTGCTTTGTACCGTGCGGAGAAAACCATTCAGTCTGCCAACGAGCGACTGACAGAAGCGAACCATATCAAGGAGGAGTGCATCGCCACTTTCCTGAGCAACGAGAGTTCGGTCTACAACCGGATAGAGAAATACCAGCGGTATATCAAGCGCAAGACGCAGGAGCGGCGGTACGAGGAGTTGCAGAGTGTGCCGCAATATGTGGATGTACGCACGCTGCGCAACGATTTCTACAAGCGCTTCGATACCATGTTTCTGCACATCTACCCGCAGTTTGTCGAGGAATTCAATGCACTTTTGCGCCCTGAGAATCGTATCGAATTGCGACAGGGCGAACTGCTCAATGCCGAACTGCGTATCTTTGCCCTTATGCGGTTAGGAATAACGGATAATGCGCAAATAGCCAATCTCTTGGACTATTCTATCAATACCATTTACACCTATAAGACCCGCATCCGCAATGCGTCCTCCCTCTCTCCCGAAGACTTTCATCGCCGCCTAATGGAGATATAATAACGGATATACGACCATGCCCGCTGTTGTATCCCTATTCCGGAACATCTGGTAGTGTATCAGGATAAGCAGCGCAGCAAGGGATAAGCAAGGGATAAGCAAGGGATAAGCAGCGCAGCAAGAGATAAGCAGGGGATAAGCAAAGGATAAGCAAAGAATAAGCAAGGGAGAAACAGAACATAATCGGGCATATTCCGAATGTATACTGGTAAGGTTGCCGAAGGGGTACTAAAGAAAAATACCATTCTTATGGCAATTTCTCGTCTGCCGAGCGTACGAAATTGCCATACAAACGCGCGATAGTGTAATTTTTATGTCAATTTTTCTACATAGATACGCTTGCAAAGCAGTATCTTTGCACTCGTAGAAAAATGCAAACTCCATTTAGCAAAATTGAGTGCATTATACGGAACAAAATACACTAACCTATATCAAAACACAACACAATGAAACAATTCATGGACAAGGATTTCCTCTTGCAGACCGAGACTGCGAAGGAACTCTATCACGAGCATGCGGAGAAGATGCCGATTATCGACTACCACTGCCACCTTATTCCGCAGATGGTTGCCGAGAACAAGCGTTTCGAGTCGATTGCGCAAATATGGCTGATGGGCGACCACTACAAGTGGCGTGCTATGCGCTCCAACGGTGTGGACGAGCGTTTCTGCACGGGCAAAGACACCACAGACTGGGAGAAATTCGAGAAGTGGGCTGCCACTGTGCCGTACACCTTCCGCAATCCTCTCTATCATTGGACGCACCTCGAGTTGAAGACTGCTTTCGGTATCGAGAAACTGCTCAATCCCGAGACAGCGAAAGAGATTTACGACGAGTGCAACCATCAGATTGCTACCGACCCGAAGTTCTGCCCGCGCGGCATGATGGAGCACTACCATGTAGAGATTGTCTGCACTACCGACGACCCTGCCGATAGCTTGGAGTGGCACAAGGTAGTTGCCGCAGACCCCACTTGCAAGACCCGTATGCTTCCCGCATGGCGTCCCGATGCAGCAATGAATATCGAGGCGGCTACATGGAAAGCCTATATCGAGAAACTCGCACAAGTCAGCGGCGTAGAAATTCATACTTTTGCCGACCTGACGGACGCATTGCAGAAGCGTCACGACTTCTTCCAGTCTATGGGCTGCCGTTTGTCTGACCACGGTATTGAGGAGTTCTACGACGAGGCATACACTGTTGCCGAATTGAACGCTATCCTTGATAAGGCGCTTGCAGGCAAAGCGCTCACTACTGCCGAGATTCGCCAGTACAAGCACGCTTTCCTGCATATGCAGGCCGAGATGGACTATAATGCCGGCTGGACGCAGCAGTACCACTACGGTGCTATCCGCAACAATAATACCAAGATGTTCAATCTGTTGGGTGCCGATACGGGCTTCGACTCTATTGGTGAGTTTACTACCGCTAAGGCGATGGCACACTTCCTCGACGAGATGAATATGGAGGGCAAGTTGGCAAAGACTATTTTGTATAACCTCAACCCGTGCGCTAACGAGGTGATTGCCACTATGTTGGGCAACTTCCAAGACGGTTCTGTGGCAGGTAAGATCCAGTTCGGTTCGGGCTGGTGGTTCCTCGACCAGAAGGATGGTATGGAGAAGCAGATGATGGCGCTCTCCAACCTCGGTCTGTTGAGTCGCTTTGTCGGTATGTTGACCGATAGCCGTTCGTTCTTGAGTTATCCTCGCCACGAGTATTTCCGTCGTACGCTCTGCAATATCTTGGGCAACGATGTAGAGAACGGTTTGATTCCTTATACTGGTTACGAGAAGGCTCGCCTCCAACAGATGGTAGAAGACATCTGCTACAACAACGCAAAGAACTACTTTAATTTTTAACTATACACGAAATAAGTAGAGTCGGCACCGATGTGCAGGCTCTGCTTTTTCACTACTACAACTACTAACAACACAATGGCTAAAATTGTTACTTTGGGCGAGATTATGCTTCGCCTTTCGCCGAACGGCAACGATCGTTTCATTCAAGCAGAGTCTTTCCGTATCATCCCCGGTGGTGGAGAGGCTAATGTGGCTATCTCGTGCGCTAACTTCGGGCACGATGCGTATTTCGTAAGTAAACTGCCGAAGCACGAAATCGGTCAGATTGCCGTTAATGCGCTTCGTCGTTACGGTGTGAACACCGACTTTGTGGCACGCGGTGGCGACCGTGTCGGTCTGTACTATGCAGAGACTGGTGCTTCCATGCGTCCCTCTAAGGTTATCTACGACCGTGCACACTCCTCTATTGCAGAGGCTGACCCATCGGATTTTGATTTCGATGCTATTATGGAGGGCGCACAGTGGTTCCACTGGAGTGGTATCACCCCTGCTATCTCTGACAAGGCTGCAGAACTTACCCGTCTTGCTTGCGAGGCAGCTAAGCGTCACGGCGTTACGGTATCGGTTGACCTTAACTTCCGTAAAAAACTTTGGACGAGCGAGAAGGCAATCTCTGTTATGCGTCCGTTGATGCAATATGTCGATGTCTGCATCGGTAACGAGGAAGATGCACAACTCTGCTTGGGCTTCAAGCCGGACGCAGATGTAGAGGGTGGTCAAACTGATGCAGCCGGCTACGAAGGTATCTTCAAGCAGATGGCTAAGGAGTTCGGCTTCAAGTATGTCGTATCTACCTTGCGTGAGAGTTACTCCGCTACATTCAATGGTTGGAAAGCCCTTATCTACGATGGTAAGGAGTTCTATCAGTCGAAGCGTTACGAGATTAATCCTATCATCGACCGTGTTGGTGGTGGTGACTCGTTCTCGGGTGGACTTATCCACGGTCTGCTTACCAAGAAGACCCAGGGTGAGGCATTGGAATTTGCAGTAGCAGCCAGCGCACTGAAGCACACTATAAATGGCGACTTCAACCTTGTTTCGGTAGAAGAAGTAGAAGCCCTCGCCGGTGGCAACGCTAACGGCCGCGTACAGAGATAAATTAACAGGTAACAATTAATAATTAACATGTATGGATGATAAGCAAAAACAATTTGATTCATAAAAAGAGCCGGGACTTTGCAGTACGCATTGTAAAAATGGTGGCTTACTATGATGAAACGTTGTCCTATACCTATCGTCCTGTGTTTCAGCAGATATTGAAATCGGGAACAAGTATTGGTGCTAACATTCGGGAATCACAATATGCAGAAAGTTCCGAGGACTTTGTGCATAAATTGAAGATTGCTCTGAAAGAAGCCAATGAAACCGATTTCTGGTTGGATGTGTTTCATAATGCAAACATCTTATCTGACGAATTGTATGAAAGTGTTAGTATTGATTGTCAGGAGTTAATCAAGTTGCTTATTGCAATAATCAATAAAACCAATAACAATCAACAGCAGAAATAACTATGCATGTTAATCGTTAATTATTAATTCTTAATTGAAATTATGGCAAAGTTTGATAAGTTAGCCGTATTGGCTAAAATCAATGAGACGGGTATGGTACCTGTCTTCTACAACAAAGACCTCGATCTCTGCAAGAATGTCGTTAAGGCATGCTACGAGGGCGGTGTCCGTGCGTTTGAGTTCACCAACCGTGGCGATTTCGCACACGAGATATTTGGCGAATTGGTCAAGTGGGCTGCCAAGGAGTGTCCGGAATTGGCACTTGGTGTTGGCTCTGTAGTAGATGCACCTACGGCTGCTCTCTATATTCAGTTGGGTGCTTGCTTCGTAGTAGGTCCGTTGTTCAACCCCGAGATTGCGCCTGTCTGCAATCGCCGTTTGGTTCCCTACTGCCCGGGTTGCGGTACGGTATCGGAGATTGGTAAGGCACAGGAATTGGGTTGCGACCTGACGAAACTCTTCCCTGGAGATGTATATGGTCCAAACATGGTGAAAGGGCTTAAGGCACCGATGCCTTGGTCTAAAATCATGGTTACGGGCGGTGTTGCTCCCGAGAAGGAGAACCTCGAGAAGTGGTTCAAGGCTGGTGTCTATTGCGTAGGCATGGGCTCGAAATTGTTCCCGAAAGAGGTTATCGCCGCTGCCGACTGGGCATACATTACCAATAAGTGCAAAGAGTGCCTCGATATTATCAAGGCGGCTCGTTAATTACCTGATAGAAGACCGCTCGTGCCGCATGGTGCGGGCGGGCTTTTGTCCTTAAACACCATAAATACACAATGTCTACACAACAGAAACTTATGTCAAACTGGCGTTGGTGGATTTGCTCGCTGCTCTTCGTAGCGACCACTGTTAATTACCTTGACCGCCAGGTTCTTTCCCTCACTTGGGAAGAGTTTATCAAACCCGAATTCCATTGGACGGATGCCAACTATGGTATGATTACGGGTTTCTTCTCCATTTTCTATGCGGTTGCCTGCCTCTTTGCAGGACGCTTTGTCGATTGGATGGGTACGAAGAAAGGTTATATCATTGCTATTTTTGTTTGGTCGCTCGGCGCTTGCTTGCATGCTGGTTGCGGATGGGCTACTATGCATATAGAGGGCTTTGAGTCGTTGGCTGCCATGAAGGCAGTGGAGTACGGCTCCAATGCAGCGTTGGCTATTGCCACCACATCGGTCTATTTGTTCTTGCTCTGCCGTGGTATCTTGGCGTTGGGTGAGGCGGGTAACTTCCCCGCTGCCATCAAGGTGACTGCAGAGTATTTCCCGAAGAAAGACCGAGCCTTCGCTACTTCTATCTTCAACGCAGGTGCATCGATTGGTGCGTTGGCAGCACCGCTTTGCATTCCACCTTTGGCAGCCAAGTTTGGCTGGGAGCTGGCGTTCATCATCATTGGTGCCCTTGGCTTTATTTGGATATTCTTCTGGCACTTTATGTACGACAAACCCGAGCAATCGAAGCATGTCAATAAGGCTGAGTTGGCGTATATCCACCAAGACGATATCCTTGAGACTGCCAAGGTTGCAGAGCCTGCTCAAGAGGAGAAATCTATCCCGATGATTCAGTGCTTTGGCTACAAGCAGACTTGGGCATTCATTGCCGGTAAGTTCTTTACCGATGGTGTATGGTGGTTCTTCCTGTTCTGGGCACCTTCGTATTTCCAGAACCAGTTCGGTTACAAGGCATCGAGCGGTATGGGGCAAGCGCTTATATTCACCCTCTATGCCATTGTGACGGTTCTCTCTATCTTCGGCGGATACTTGCCTAAGTACTTTGTAGAGAAGAAGGGTATGGAGCCGTATAGCGGCCGTATGCTCTCTATGTTGCTTTTTGCGTTCTTCCCTATCTGTGCTTTGTTGGCACAGCCGTTGGGTGGATACAGCGCATGGTGGCCGGCTATCCTGATTGGTCTGGCAGGTGCAGGACACCAAGCATGGTCGGCAAACCTATTCTCTACTATTGGTGATATGTTCCCCAAATCTACCATTGCCACTATCACGGGTATTGGTGCTATGGCAGGCGGTGTTGGCTCGTTGCTGATCCAGACCTGTGCTGGTAACCTTTTCACTTACGCAGAGAACGCAGGCGCAGCCTTCCGTTTCTTGGGCTTCGAGGGTAAACCCGCGGGTTACTTCATTATGTTCATTTTCTGCGGTTGTGCTTACCTGATTGCATGGGCTATCATGAAAGCCCTTGTACCGAGATACAAACCTATCGTGACGAAGTAAAGCGCCTTACTAAAACGGAAAACTTCAGTAAGCATAAGTAATAGGCAAGTTCGGCAGAATCAAGTTCTACCATTTGCCTAATAGAAAGAGAGGCTGTCTGACAATATCAAAGTCATACAGCCTCTCTTTTTGAAATTATAGTTGATATAACACCTATCCTCATTATATCCCCTTTGTGGCCTCCTTATTTCCATCTGCGTCCTCGTTTATAACCCCTTTGCATTCCTCCTGCATCCTCCCTGTATCCTTATTATAGCCCCCTTGGGCCTCCTTATTTCCATCTGCGTCCTCGTTATAACCTCATTGTATTTCCTCCTGCATCCTCCTTACAGAATCTCTCTGCTTTCGCATTCATTAGGAGATCTCTGACCAGTTTTGGTTTTCTATGCGCAGAAGGCTGAGTTGGTGGCGGTATATCTCGTTGTCATCGCTCTCGAGGAGCGGGTCTTTCTCAAGGACAGCCTCAGCGGCTTGGCGGGCAATGTCGAGTATCTGTCCGTCCGTAGAAAGAGAAGCGATATGCAGTTCAAACGGCAAACCCGACTGTTGCGTGCCCTCAAGGTCGCCGGGTCCACGCAATTGGAGGTCGGCTTCGGCAATACGGAAACCGTCGTTGGTAGCCACCATGATATCCATACGCTTGCGGGTATCTTTGGTCAGTTCTACATTAGTCAACAGAATACAGTAACTTTGGTCTGCGCCCCGCCCTACCCGACCACGCAACTGGTGGAGTTGGCTCAACCCGAAACGCTCGGCATTCTCGATGATCATTACACTGGCATTAGGCACATTCACTCCGACTTCTATCACGGTCGTGGCAACGAGTATCTGCGTCTTGCCCGAGACGAAGAGTTGCATCTGCTCGTCTTTCTCACGGGCTTTCATCTGCCCATGCACCATTGAGATGCGGTACTCAGGGAAAGTCCCGCAGAGTTCATCGTAGCCGTTCTGCAAGTCGAGCAAGTCGAGTTTCTCGTTTTCCTTAATCAGCGGGAAGACGACATAGACTTGCCTTCCTTGTTCTATCTGCTGCCGGACAAACTGATAGACAGAGCGTTTGCGCTGCAGCGAATAGTGCAGCGTCTGTACCGGTTTGCGCCCCGGAGGGAGTTCGTCAATGACGCTCACACGCAGGTCGCCATAGACGGTCATCGCCAGCGTACGGGGTATCGGCGTGGCAGTCATAACAAGGATATGCGGTGTGCAGATGTTCTTCGACCAGAGTTTGGCGCGTTGCGCTACACCGAAACGGTGCTGCTCATCGACAACCACAAAACCGAGATTCGCCCACTGCACGGTGTCCTCCAGAAGGGCGTGCGTGCCTATCAGCAGATCTATCTGCCCCGCCATAAGCGCAGGGAACAAGGCCTCACGCTGTTTCTTGGTCGTAGAGCCCGTGAGGAGCGCAAGGCGTATCTCCTGCTCACCCGCTTGGCGCAGTCGTTCATTGAGGGGTGCGAGGAACGCCGTAAGGGTCTCGAGGTGCTGGTTGGCAAGTATCTCCGTGGGCGCCATAAGACAGGCTTGGTAGCCGTTGTCTATGGCAAGCAGACAGCAAAGGAGTGCCACAAGGGTCTTTCCGCTGCCGACATCCCCCTGCAACAGGCGGTTCATCTGATGCCCCGACTTGAGGTCGGTATGTATCTCGCGAATCACCCGCTTCTGCGCATTGGTAAGCGCAAACGGAAGACACTGATAAAGCGTATTGAAGTATTTCCCCACCACCGGCATGCGGAAACCCTCTTTCTGCTCGCGATGCTTCATCCGGCGGAGTATCTGGAGTTGGATATAGAAGAGTTCTTCGAATTTGAGACGCTTGCGTGCCTCCTGCATATCGGCAGTCTTCTTGGGGAAATGGACTTGCTGGAGCGCCTCGGTCAATCCCATAAGGCGGTACTGCTGCTTCAGGTCGTAACCAAGGGTGTCTGGTATACCCGCTTGGAGGTCCGGAAGCAGACCGGCAATGATGGTACGCATTACCTTCGAAGTAATTCCCCCACGCTTCATCGCCTCTGTGGTGTTGTAATAAGGCTCTAACCCCGTTGTCATCTCGGGAGTAACTTTCGACATCAGCGTCAGTTCGGGATGGACAAAGTTGTAGGCGTGATTAAAAACAGAGGGTTTGCCGAAGAGCAGGTACTTGACCCCGCATTGAAGTTTGAGATACTGCACTCCCTTGAACCACACGAGTTCGACTATATGCGTACCATCGGAGAAGCGGGCACTCATCCGCTGCGAACGCCCATCGCCAATGGTATGATAATCCAGTATCTCGCCCACTATCTGGACATAGGTATCCTCGTCCTCTATCTCCGCAATTTTATAGAAACGGCTGCGGTCGATATACTTAAAAGGGTACTGACGGAGCATATCGAGCACCGTCACCACCCCCAGTTCTTTACGAAGAATGTCGGCACGCCTCGTGCCGACATTCTTGCAATAGGTAATATCTTTATGGGCTAATTCCACCCATTTTTTCCTTTCTTTAGCCAGTTTAGCAGAACTGCTCGGCAAGTCTTGCCGTGAGCAGCCCGAGAACATCTTACTGCAAGCGGAAATTAACCGGCACGGTGTACTTCACACGCACTGCTTTGCCACGCTGCTTACCCGGATTCCACTTCGGCATGGACTTGATGACACGCACTGCCTCTTTGTCCAACGAGGGATCACCACCCGAGCGCACTACCTCCACATCGACGATAGCACCGTCTTTGTTCACCACAAACTGGCAAATAACACGACCCTGAATACCGTTCTCCTGTGCGATAACAGGGTACTTGACATTCTCGCTCAAGTACTTGAATAGAGCCTGCTGACCACCGGGGAACTCCGGCATGGTCTCTACGACCACAAAGACAACGCTCTCTTCTTCCTCTTCCTCGACTGGTGCTTCTACAGGCGCTGCGATAACTACCTCGGTGTTCTTGTCATCCTCGGTGTTTATCTCGATAGCCTCGGTCTCCACATCATCTTCCACGACATTGAGCACCTCAACCTCTTGGGCTGCAGGTGGTGGGGGCGGAGGAGTATTCTCTTGTTGCGAGGTCTGCTGAATCTCCACTTCTTCCTCGAATAAGAAGTCGGTATCCGTCACCTCATACTTGGTAACTTCCTGTTCAGTCCACTCAAAAGCGACATAGCAGACGCTCAATACGAAAACAAAGCCCATCAAGACATAGATGAGTTGTTTGTTTTCCAGACTGGCTTTCTGTGACTTTTTGACTTGCATATTGTGTTGTTATTAGATTTCGTTCCTGCTTTCCGTGGTTCAATCCCAAATCGGCTGCAAATATACTGCTTTTTCCGGAACTACACAAATATCGGGGCGGTTTTTCTCGTAAAAATGTGTACGGCACGGGGGAATTCCCCGTATAATTGCCACTAATCAGCCGCTACTCCTTCATTTGTAGTCCGTCATTCGTACCTATGGCCGCAAGACAGTTGCGGCAGAAAGAGAGCAGGCGCTCGGCTTCAGCGGCTTGCCGACGGTACTCGTCCATACTGAGCGCCGGGGCGTTCTCCAACTGTCTGACAATTTCTTCGGCTTTCTTGTACGCCTCATCGTAAGTAAGGGACATGGTTCGTCAATTTGTCAATTTATAAATTATACCAATACATCTTCCTCCAACGGCACAGCCGTCTCAGTTCCTGATTCTGACAGCGGCTGCGGTTATTTCCCCTTGCCGTCACAGATAACGCCGATAGTGAAAAAAAGTATTTTGCAGTCGAGGGCGAGAGACATATTCTCCATATACATGATATCGTAGTTGAGACGGTCTACCATCTTGTCGAGCGTGTCCGTGTATCCCACACGGATAGGGCCCCAACTGGTCATTCCCGGGCGAATCTTGTAGAGAAGGCAGTAGTAGGGCGCACGCTGCACAATCTGGCGGATAAAGTACTCCCGCTCGGGGCGTGGTCCCACAAAAGACATTTCGCCCCGGAAGATATTCCACATCTGCGGCAGTTCATCGAGGCGGTACTTACGCAAGAAATGCCCAACCGGCGTAATACGCGGGTCGTTGTCCTTGCTAAGCAGCGGCGTGGCAACCTCCGCATTGGTGTACATCGTACGGAACTTCAAGATCCGGAACGGTTTTCCGTGCATACCGATACGCTCCTGGCGGTAGAAAACAGCCCCACGGGAGGAGGTGGCTACCAGCAGTGCCAGCACGATATAGAGGGGCGAAAGCAACACCATCACCAACAGAGAGAGAAAGATGTCGCAACTCCGCTTGATACACAGCCCCGCATCGCTCATCTTGTGGTCGGTAATACGCACCAGCGGTTCGCCCGAGATGTCCCCGATACGGGCTGCACCCGTCAGCATATCGTAGAGACGGGGCACAACGGCTATCTCCACATCCAAAGGATAAAGGATGTTGATGATCGTATAAAGCGTCTTCTCGGAATAAGGCGTTTTGCGCAGATCCACCACCACCTCTTCGCAGTCGCCCTTGTGGAGTTGGCTCGCCTCGTTGAGTGTACGGACCGTGCGGACCCGATAGGGCACTTTATCACGCGCAAAGCGGGTAATAAGAAGCCGCGGCAGCAGCGTCAGGACAAACTGCATCACAAAGAGAACCACCAGTGCGATGATATAGCGCCGATAGTCCGTGACGGGGTCGTCGATGATGATAATAAAGAAAAAGACAAACGACGCCACCGCCGTACTCACGAGCGTTGTCGTGAAGACTGCCGCCGTTGTCTTGCGGAAGGGGCGCAGATAGAAGCCCGACAGATAGTAGATTACCGCGCAAATAAGCGGATAGGCTATCAGCGGCGGATAGAACCGAAAGGCGGGAAAAAGAATACTCTCCGCATCGAGTATTTTCCCGTCGAACACCAGCCAGCGAAACCACAGAAAACAGAGCCACACCACCTCGGCAGAAAAGAGGTCGGCGGCCAAGTAAATCAGTTGTTGGCGGCGGTTGAGTGTCATTTGCGAATAATCTCCACTTCGTTATGTGTACCGAGTTTGATTATGCTGCTGGGGCGTTTCTCTTCCTCATCGTCGCGCCGATAGAGGCAGACATAGTCGGCAGCGTCCAGCACAGCCTGGCTTATCTGACGGAAATTCTTCGCCGTAGGCTCGCCGCTGAGATTGGCAGAGGTAGAGACGACAGGGCGATGCAACTGCGCACAGAGCGCACGGGAAAAAGGCTCGGTAGTGATTCGGATGCCTATACTGCCGTCCTCGGCAATCAGGTTCGGTGCCAGATTTTTCGCCCCCGGATAGATAATAGTGAGCGGGCGTTGTCCCTCGCTCGTCTCGAGCAAATCCCATGCCACAGAGGGCACTTCCTCTACATAGCCCTGCAGTTTGCCAGCACCGTCGAGCAGCACGAGCATCGACTTGGTGTCCGCACGGTGTTTCAGTTCGTATACACGCTGCACAGCCGCCTCGTTGGTGGCGTCACAACCGATGCCCCACACCGTATCCGTGGGGTACACAATCACACCGCCTGCACGCAGCACTTCGACGGCACGAGCGAGGTCTTCCTTACTGTAATCCAATGGTCTATTATCTACTTAAAAATTAACAATTCATACCTACTATGCACTTCTTTTTAGCATAGCATACCTTACCTTATGTATGGCTCATCCCTTCGGTATCCCTTCGACATCCGTTGCTGAAACGGATAGGCAATACGGGCATGGGGGCGCATAATTACTTTAACAATTCCGCACGCAGCGCAGTCACCATCCCGGCATACTCGGCGTCCGTAAGATAGACCTCGCCCGGGTTCATCCGGAAAGTACCTCCATAGTCAGGACCGTCCACATATTTCGGTGCGAGATGGAAATGGAGGTGCGAGAGTTTGTCGGAGTAGGCTCCGTAGTTGATCTTCACGGGGTTGAACAACTTCTGCATGGCACGCGTTACTTGTGCCACATCTGCCATAAAGGCATTGCGTTGCTCGTCGGTAAGTTCGTTCAGGTCGTTCACATGGTGGTCGTACGCCACGAGGCAACGACCGTGGTAGGTCTGCTCCTTGAAGAGGAATGCACGCGAGACACGCAAGTGCGCAATCTCAATCATTAAGTCTTTCTGGGTCTGATTGTTCTGGCAATACAGACAGTCTTTCGGGTCGGAATACATTGCTGCTAATTAAGAATTAGAAATTTGGAATTATGAATTAGGAATTTGGATTCCTTCGGCTACGGCTTGGCGAACGGCTTCGATAGCCACTGCGGGGTCGTCTTTCGGGAACTGACCAAGGTCTATCGGCACACCGATATGCATGTGGATAGGGTGGCGGGTGACGGTCTTTGCCGTACGGGGCATTACCTCGTAGCACCCCTCCAGCGAGATAGGCACTACGGGCAACGAGAGATCCAGCGCAATCTGGAATGCACCCCGCTTAAAACGCCCCAATTGCCCGTCTTTGGAGCGGGTACCCTCGGGGAAAATAACGGTACCTACCCCGTTTGTGAGTTGTTTCTCCACCTCAGCGAGGCTCTTGGCAGACGCTTTGGCGTGTGTCCTATCCACAAAGATATGCCCCGCTGCCTTGCACGCCAGCCCCACAAAAGGCACTTTGCGCAGTTCGGCTTTCATCAGCCATTTGAAGACCACCGGCAGCCAGCCATAGATAACAAACACATCGTACATCGACTCGTGGTTGGACACGAAGACATAGGACTGCCCCGGTCGTATATGCTCAAAACCGTCCACCGTTACGGGGATAAACAGCAGGTAGCAGAACGAGCGCGACCAGAACATCTGCACGGCATGAACAAAGCCCGAGTTACGCCACGGGCAGAACAACATGGTAAAAACAGCGGTGAAAAGCGTCAGCAGCAACAGCAACGGAAAGGCGATGCAGTACTGGTACACAATATATAGAACGCGTTGCATGGGGTCAGTTCACATTGTATTTCATCATAAAGCCACGGTAGAGGGCGCATATACGCCGAATCTCGTCCCAAGTCTCCTCGGAGAGTTTCGTACCGACTATCTCCACCACACGCCCTGCGGCGATCGTACCGATCTCTCCGCAACGACGAATATCAAAGCCGTCGCTCAGCGCATGCAGAAAACCACCTGCATAGAGATCGCCCGCACCCGTCGAGTCGGTGCAACTCGTCGTGATAGCACCTATATGATACCGCCGGCTACCCTGCTGCACATACGAACCCCGTTTCCCTACTTTGACCACCGCAATATCGCACTGCTCGGCAATCTGCGCCACCGACTCTTCGGGGTTAAGATGCGTATATGCAAACGATTCGTCCTCGTTGGCAAACACGATATCCACATATTGGCGAATCAATTCCTTGAGGAAAAGGTGATTCTCGTTGACCACATTGTAACTTGCCAAATCGAGCGACACCATACAGCCCGACTCTTTGGCCAAACGGATGGCTTTCTCGATAAGTTCATGATTCTGCACCAGATAGCCCTCGATATGGAAGATATCGTACCCGAGGAACGCTTCCTTCTGAATATCATCCGCCTGCATCTCGGATGCTGCACCGAGGTAGGTAGCAAAAGTGCGCTCGCCATCGGGGGTAATCAGCACGATTGAGCAACCGGACATCTCCTTGTCGGAGGTAAGCAGGATGGGTTTGACATTGTTCTTAATCATGTCCTCGCGGTAGAAATCGCCCACTTCATCGTTGCCTATCTTGCCGATAAACGCCGCCTTTCCGCCCAATGCCGCAATGGTATTGATCGCATTGCTCGCACTACCGCCCGCCACCATTCTCTTCCTAACAGAGGCAAAGCGTATCTGTATCTGCTCCGCCTGCTCCATAGAGATAAGGTTCATACTGCCTTTCGGAAAGCCGAGTTCACGCAAGTCGTCCTCGGACACTTGCAGGAGCATATCGGTAAGTGCATTACCCAAGCCCAATACTTTTTTCATTGCAAATAGCGTTTTTGAGGATAGAAAAACGGTGTTTCAGTAAATTTTGTGCAAAGGTACGCATTTTTTTCGAGAAAAACTTTGGTATTCCAAAAAAAAGCAGTAATTTTGCACCCGCTTTTGAGAAAGAAACAACTCGAGAGCGGGGAAATATGCTTCCTTAGCTCAGTCGGTTAGAGCATCTGACTGTTAATCAGGGGGTCCTAGGTTCAAGTCCTAGAGGGAGCGCAGAGCGGCAACCATCGGTCAAACGAGGTTGCCGCTTTTGTTTGCCTCGGGCTGTACGGCACCCAGACAGCCTGCACACACAGTCGGCACAACAGGAGGGAACAGACATCAACAAGCCAGACAGGAAAATTCAGAAAAAATGCACAGGGGTTTCATATATCAACTTTTTGTCGTACCTTTGCACAATTTTAGAGGCAGGACAGTCCGGAAGATACAGAAGATCCATATCACTCCGGAATTTCCCATCCAGCACAGAGAGCGTTGACAAGCGGTTGACAGAAGGAACTGCGACATACAATCCCGTATTGCCGAATACAACATACACGAAATAGAATACACGAAATACATTTACAGACATGGGACTCTTTTCCTTTTCACAAGAGATTGCCATTGACTTGGGTACAGCCAACACGCTTATCATGTGTAATGATAAGATTCTGGTCAACGAGCCGTCGGTAGTCGCAATGGACATGAACGGTAAGTGCGTTGCCGTAGGGCGCAAAGCACAACAGATGATAGGACGCGGCGGCGTTATGGTACGCACCATCCGCCCGCTCAAAGAAGGCGTCATTGCCGATTTCCAAGCCTGCGAGATGATGATACGCGGCATGATACGCATGTTGCCCAAGCAGTCGCGTCTCTTCACACCGAGTATCCGTATGGTAGTGGGTATCCCGTCGGGCTGTACCGAGGTGGAGATACGCGCCGTGCGCGACAGTTCGCAGCACGCAGGCGGGCGCGATGTATATATGATTTTCGAGCCGATGGCAGCCGCACTGGGTATCGGTATCGATGTAGAGAGCGCCGAGGGGTGTATGATAGTCGATATAGGCGGCGGTACGACAGAGATTGCCGTCATCTCGTTGGGCGGTATTGTCAGCAACAAGTCTATCAAGACGGCGGGCGACGATTTCAACCAGGACATCATCGAGTACATGAGCCGGATGCACAACCTCAAGATAGACGAGCCTACCGCAGAGCGTATCAAGATACAGGTCGGCTCGGCACTGCCCGAGTTGGAGGACGCACCAGAAGATTATATCGTTGTAGGGCCTAACAAAGTGACGGCTCTACCGATGTCTGTTCCCGTCAGTTACCAGGAGATTTCGCACTGCCTCGAAAAGAGTATCTCCAAAATCGAGAGTGCCGTTCTCGCCGCCCTCGAATCCACCCCGCCCGAGTTGTATGCCGACATCGTGAAGAACGGTATCTACCTTGCTGGCGGCGGTGCCCTGCTCCATGGCTTAGCAAAGCGACTGACCGACAAGATCACCATTCCTTTCCATGTACCCGACGAACCGCTGCTGGCTGTGGCACGCGGTACGGGTATTGCACTGAAGAATGTGAACAACTTCGGATTCCTTATCCAATAACCAAAGAGACATGCACAACCTGCTCAAATTCATACAGCGATACAGCAACTTCCTCGTATTCTTCATACTGGAAGTTGTTGCTTTTTTGCTGGTTGTGCAGAATAACACCTATCCCCACAGCCGAGTGTTGAGTACGGCAAACCGCGCAATAGCGTGGACCTACCAAGTAGTCAGCACCGTCACAGGCTATTGGGGGTTGCGGAATACCAATGCCGAATTGGCGGCAGAGAACACGGCGCTGCGCAATCGCGTGAACGAGTTGGAGAACCTGACCGAAGGCATAGCCGCCGACTCGGCGTATCGCTTCGCCGAGCACGACCTCTGCTATATCCCCGCCAAGGTGGTACAGATCACCACCACAGGACAGCACAACTACCTGACTATCAACCGGGGTGCCCGCGACGGCATCCGTGCAGGTATGGGTGTGCGCAACCACGAGGGCGTAGTGGGTATCGTGCGAACCGTAGGCGGACGCTATTCGGTCGTGATGCCCGTACTCCACACCGATGTCAATATCAGTTGCCGCTTCCGAAAGAACGACTATATTGCCGCCCTGCAGTGGGACGGACACGACAGCCGGTATGCACAACTGAGCGATGTGGCGACCCACTTGGTCGTGAACAAGGGCGATACGCTTGTTACGGCAGGGTTGGGCCCCGCTTTCCCCGCTGACATTCCCGTGGGCGTGGTAGAAGACTGCCGTCTGGACGAGGGCGACTCGTACTACCGTATCCGTGTGCGCCTGGCAACAAACTTCCGCCGCCTCAGGTATGTAGAAGTGATCGACAATCGCGGGAGCGACGAAATGGAGGAACTGACCCATGAACTGGATTAAACAGACAGTGCGCTTTGCGGTGCTGCTTTTTGTGCAGGTGCTGCTGGTCAACAACCTGCAGTTCATGGGTGTGTGCCATCCCTATATCTATGTGCTGAGTCTGTTGCTGTTGCCGCCCGTGCTGTCCCGCTGGGCGGATATGCTTATCGGCGCGGGCATAGGGCTGCTGGTCGATATATTCTGCAATTCGCTTGGAGTACATACCGCAGCTTGCGTACTCGTCATGTACTTGCGTCCGCGGCTTGTCAATATGTATGTAGCCGACCTTGACCGCTTCGACAAGGAGATCAGCATTGCCAGTATCGGGCTGCTGAACTTTGTGCAGTACGCACTGCTGCTCATCGTGATACACCATACCGTCGTCTTCTTCCTTACGGCGTGGAGTATACAGCATTTCTGGTTCACACTGCTCGAGATACTGGTCAGTACCCTAATGACCTCTGCTCTCGTCATGGGATATATCATCGTGCGGGATAAATAGCGGAGGGGACTGCCATGCTCAATGACCCATACTACAAGCGGCGTTTTGTGATAGGCGGCATTGCCATCGGGGTGGTGTTGATCTATGCAGTCCGTCTTTTTGCGCTGCAGATAGTCAGTTCGACCGCTACGGCAGAGGCCGACAGCAACGCCCTTATTCGCCAAACCGTCTATCCCTCGCGCGGACTGATCTACGACCGCAACGGCAAACTGCTGGTATTCAACCAGCCTATCTACGAAGTTACGCTTATACCCCGTGAGTTACGCCATGGTTTCGACACCTTAGCCTTCTGCCGCACGCTCGGTATCGACAGTGTCGAGTTCCGGCGGCGCATGACCGACCTGAGCGACCGCAAGAAGAACCGCGGCTACTCCAACTATACGCCCCAAGTCTTTATGAACCAACTGCAGAAGCAGGACATTGCCAGACTGCAGGAGACTCTCTTTATGTTCCCCGGTGTGGATATCCGCAAGCGTACGCTGCGGGACTATACCTACCATGCGGCGGCGCATGTGCTGGGGAGTGTGGGCGAGGTCAGCCAGCGCACTATCGACCGCAACGACTACTACGCCCGCGGCGACTACGCCGGACGGGACGGTATCGAACTGACCTACGAAGAAGACCTGCGGGGCGAGAAAGGCGTAGAGATACTGATGCGCGACTCGCGCGGGCGCATACATGGCAGTTACCACAACGGCGAAGAAGACCGTGCCGCCGTGGCAGGCAAGAACCTGACGCTGACCCTCGACATCGACTTGCAGCAGTTGGCAGAAGAGTTGCTACAGGACAAGACGGGCAGTGCGGTGGCGATAGAGCCCCGCACGGGCGAGATACTGGCACTCGCTTCCGCCCCGGCGTGGGACCCTGCATTGCTGATAGGCAAAGACCGCTCCGCCAACTACACCCGTCTCTCGCAAGACAAGCGAAAGCCCCTGCTCAACCGCGCCACACAGGCTACCTATCCTCCCGGCTCTACATTCAAGACTATACAAGCACTCGTAGCACTCGAGGAGGGGGCTATCACGCCCGCCACGCTCTACCCGTGCAGCGGTCCGCAGACGCAGCCTATCAAGTGTACCCACCACCACGGCAGCCCCGTGGCACTCGAGAAAGCCATAGAGCAGAGTTGCAACCCCTATTTCTGGTGCGTCTATCGCGACCTGCTACAGCAGCACGGCTACGGCAAAGACAACGAGGACTTTCGTGCCACCTACGACGAGTGGCGCACCCGCGTTATGCACTTCGGCCTCGGGCAGGCGTTCGAGGATACCGATGTCGGCTTCCAGTCGGCAGGCAGTGTGCCTGACCTAAAGTACTTCGACCGTATCTACGGCAAGACAGGCTGGAAAGCCATTACGATCCGTTCGCTCAGTATAGGGCAGGGCGAGATACTCGTTACGCCGCTGCAGTTGGCCAACCAAGCAGCTGCCATTGCCAACAAAGGCTACTATATTACGCCGCACCTCAACCGCAGCGACAGTATGGCAACGCACCGCCACGAGACAGGTATCGATTCTGCCTGTTTCGCTGCGGTACAAGAGGGTATGCACCGCGTGATGACCTATGGCACGGGGCGGTACTACCCTATCGAGGGCATCGAGACAGCGGGCAAGACGGGCACGGCGCAGAACCCGCACGGCAAAGACCACGCCATTTTCATCGGCTTTGCGCCTGTCGACAATCCGCAGATTGCCATCGCCGTAGTGGTCGAGAACGCAGGCTATGGCGCCACATGGGCTGCCCCCATCGCCAGCCTAATGATGGAGCAGTATCTCACCCACGAGATACGCCGGCAGGACTTGCGCAAGCGTATTGCCACAACCGTTCTGACCCCCTAATTCTTTCCTGTCATCATTTCACTCCTACAGCTATGAACTCATCCCGCAGCGGAAATATCGTACGCAACTTGGACTGGTGGACCATCGGTATGATGGTTGCCCTGATGTTCTTTGGGTGGATAAACATCTACGGTGCGGGCTACAACTTCGAGCAGACCAGTATCTTCGACTTTGGTAATCAGGCAGGGAAACAGTTTGTGTGGATGCTCGGCACACTGGTATTGGGCGTTATTATTCTCCTCATAGACGACCGTGCATACAGCACCTTGGCGTATATTCTCTATGGTGTCATGCTCCTGCTGCTGCTCATCACGCCCCTCTTGGCGCACGACACCAAGGGCAGCCTCTCGTGGATACCGCTCGGACCTCTGCGCTTGCAGCCTGCCGAGTTCGCCAAATGTATCACGGCGTTGGCACTCGCCAAGTATATGGGGCAATACGGCTACCGTGTGCGCGATTGGCGCGATTTGGTTGTGCCGTTTGCGCTTATCGCCGTCCCTGCGTTGATCATTATGGTGCCGCAGAAAGAGACTGGCTCGGCACTGGTCTTCGGTGCTTTTCTGTTGGTACTCTACCGGCAAGGAATGAGCGGCTATGTGCTTTGGTGCTGCCTGGCGGCGATTGCGCTGTTCGTTGCCGCTATCCGCTTCGGGGGTATGGCACTGCCTCTCGGGGCAGGAAGCGTGGGCATACTCAGTTGTATGCTCCTGCTACTTGCGGTCGAACTCTTCTTTCTCTACAAGGAAAACAAACAGTGGCTCGAAGTGCTTATCGCCGGTGGGGCTATTGTACTGGCCTTTGGCATAGGGATATTGCTAACCCTTTGGATACCTGTCAATTTCAATTGGCTATCGATAGCGGTCGTAGGGATGCTGACAGTCTATACTGCCCTCTCGGCACTCTATGTACGGCACTATCAGCTGCTGCTTGTGGCATTGTTCACCGTGGTCTGTGTAGGCTATACGCAGGCGTGCGACTATGTCTTCACCCATGTCTTGCAGCGCCACCAGCGGGAGCGTATCGAGGTACTGTTCGGTATGCGGGACGACCCCAAGGGAGCAGGCTACAATGTCAATCAGGCGCGTATAGCCATCGGCTCGGGCGGCTTTGGGGGCAAAGGCTACCTGCAAGGTACGCAGACCAAACTCAAGTTCGTACCTGAGCAGGGAACGGACTTTATTTTCTGCACCGTAGGCGAGGAGTGGGGGTTTGTCGGGTCGGTAGGCGTATTGTTGCTCTATCTGGCTCTTATTCTGCGTATTATCCATATAGCCGAGCGGCAGCGCGATGCCTTCGGACTGATATATGGCTATTCGGTTGCCTCTATTTTTCTGCTCCATCTCACCATCAATATCGGCATGGTGTTGGGGCTGCTGCCCGTGATAGGTATTCCGTTGCCATTCTTCAGCTACGGCGGCAGTTCGCTCTGGGGCTTCAGCATTCTTCTCTTTATTCTCCTCCGTATCGATGCCGCCCGCACCGACAAACTGTAGTCGATCAGGAATTAACAGACCGGTTCTTCCCTTTGTAAATTGTAGTCGTACAGATATGTGCTATGTGCATAACATAGTGCATAACGGGTGCTGTTGCGGTTCTTGTTAGACAAACGCAATTAAAATCAGGGGGGGGGGTATTTGCATACGCTCGCCGAGTGGTAGCAACTCGACCTACACGCTCACGGGCGAGAAAACGGATAGATAGAACCCAAAGCGCATCCACGACAGATGCCATACACGAAAAGAACGATTTTCGGCGGATTTATTGCCTTGCTGACCAGCCTCTACATCGTCCAGATTCGATACGCAAGATAGGCGGCATATATCAGCAGCAATACGCCACCGTGCCAACGCTTTATCTCGTGCCGGCGTGTCGTATAGACAAACAGCATCACCATTGCGCTGCCGAGTGCCGCCATTACGGCATCGAGTTCCAAACCCTTATAACCCGGCAGAGGGAAGATAACGGCGCTTGTGCCGAGGATAAAGAAGATATTGAAGATATTGCTCCCTATGACATTGCCGAGGGCTATATCGCAGTTCTTTTTTACGGCCGCCATACACGAGGTAGCAAGTTCTGGCAGTGAGGTGCCGAGTGCCACCACGGTCAGCCCGATGATAGCGTCGCTTACGCCAAGGGCGTGGGCGATAGAGGTGGCACTTTTTACGATTACTTCTCCGCCTACTACCAACGCCACCAGCCCGACAACGATCAGCAGTACCGCTTTCCACAGTACGACCGGCTTATATTCCCCGTTGGATTCGCTGCTTTTCGCATTCCTGAAGGTGTGCCAAAGGAACAGGACAAAGAACACGAGCAGCACAAATCCGCCAATGCCCGAGATAAACGAGAAGTTGGCTTCTCCCCACGACAGATGCCCCAAGTCCGACCATGTCGCATGGTCTATACGGACTGAGAAGAGGCTCTCTACCCGTAGCCACCCGGGGCTGCTATAAACAGCGAAGAACAGCACCAGCAGTGCCGCCAGCATACTCCATGGAATATCAAATTTCCGTGACTGTACGCTCGATGAAACCGGATAGATCAATGCAGTGCAACCCAGAATCACGAAGATGTTGATGATGTTGCTGCCCAGTATGTTGGTGATGGCAATCTCGCTGTTGTGTTCCGAAGCAGCTACCATGTTCACCACAAACTCTGGCATGCTTGTCCCGAAGGCGACAATAGTCAGTCCGATGATCAGGTCGCTCACACCGTATTTTTTTGCCACTCCGCTTGCGCCCTCCACGAGCCAATCCGCACCATAGATAAGTGCGACGAAACCGGCAATTATCAGGGGTATCGATACCCACCAACCACCGGTACTGATCCATGTATCCAAGAATCCGAACATAACGGTAAACTATACATTAAACAGGAAGTGCATGATGTCGCCGTCCTGCACGATGTAGTCTTTTCCCTCGATCCCGAGTTTTCCTGCGGCACGACAAGCCGCTTCCCCGCCGAGTGCGACAAAATCGTCGTATTTGATTACCTCGGCACGGATGAATCCCCGCTCAAAATCGGTATGAATGACGCCGGCGCATTGGGGTGCTTTGCTGCCTGCCTTGAAGGTCCATGCGCGCACCTCGTCGCTTCCTGCAGTGAGGAAAGTGCGCAAGTCGAGCAGGGCGTAAGCCGCCTTTATCAGCCGATTCACGCCCGATTCTTTCAGCCCTATTTCTCCGAGGAACATCTGCCGCTCTTCGTAGGTCTCCAGTTCGGCTATCTCGCTTTCTATTTTTGCTGCCAGCACTAGCACTTGCGCATTTTCTTCTTTTACGGCCTCCTTCACTTTCTCTACATACGCATTTCCGCTCACGGCAGAGGCTTCGTCCACATTGCATACATACATCACGGGTTTGTTGGTCAGTAGGAACAAATCTTTGGCAGCTTGTTCCTCTTCTTTGTTGCCGAGTTCTACCGAACGGGCGTTCTTGCCGGCTGACAGTGCCTCTTTGTACTTACAGAGTATGTCGAGCAGTAGTTTGGCTTGTTTGTCACCGCCCGCCTTGGCTTGTTTCTCCGTCTTTTGGATGCGTGCCTCTACCGTCTCGAGGTCTTTCAGTTGCAGTTCGGCGTCGATGATCTCTTTGTCGCGCACGGGATCCACCGAGCCGTCCACATGCACCACATTCTCGTCGTCGAAGCAGCGCAGCACATGGATGATAGCATCGGTCTCGCGGATATTGGCGAGGAACTTGTTTCCCAGCCCTTCGCCTTGGCTTGCGCCCTTCACCAAGCCGGCAATATCCACGATTTCAACGGTAGTCGGTATCACGCCACGCTCGGGGTGGCAGAGTTCTCCCAGTTTGATGAGCCGCTCGTCGGGTACGGTTATCACGCCCACATTGGGTTCTATGGTGCAGAAAGGGAAGTTCGCCGATTGTGCTTTGGCGTTGCTGAGGCAGTTGAAGAGGGTCGATTTGCCGACATTCGGCAGTCCGACTATTCCGCATTGTAATGACATAGGATATAGTGTTCTGTTGGTTTGTTCTGTTTTTGACAGGATGTATTTCTGTCCCGGAAAAGGATATTTTCTGTCCCCAAAGGGATTGCAAAGGTACGATTTTTTTTCGATTAAGCCAAAAAAACGCATTTTTACACAAAAAATGGCACTTATTACTTGCCGAAGTTACAGAAATGCCCTATCTTTGCAATCTCTATTTTGCAATGATAATTTTCTTGTCGGACAAAATTTACTAACACATATCTATTATGAAGAAAGCACTTAACAAACTGACGGCGCCGAAAAGTGTAGCACCGGAAAAGATTATTCAATTCGGCGAGGGTAACTTCCTCCGCGCCTTTGTGGATTGGATCATTTGGAACATGGACGCAAAGACCAATTTCAATGCATCGGTTGTTGTGGTTCAGCCTATCGACAAGGGTATGGTAGAGTGGCTGAATGGCCAGGACTGTCTCTACCATGTCAATCTGCAGGGTCGTCTGAATGGCGAGGCTGTCAATTCGCTTGAGCGTATCGATGTTATCTCGCGTGCCTTGAATCCCTATTCGCAGAACGCGGCTTTCATGGCATTGGCAGACCAGCCGGAGATCCGTTTCGTTATCTCGAATACCACGGAGGCAGGTATCACCTTCGACCCCGCTTGCAAGTTCACCGACGCGCCCGCCAGTTCCTACCCGGGCAAGTTGGTTCAGTTGCTCTACCGCCGGTACAAGACTTTCAACGGCTGCCCGAGCAAGGGTCTTATCATCATGCCTTGCGAGTTGATTTTCCTCAACGGACACCACCTCAAGGAGTGCATCTATCAGTATATCGAACTCTGGAAAGAAGATCTGGGCGCCGATTACGAGGGCTTCAAGGAATGGTTCACCAAGTACAACTATGTGTGCGCTACTTTGGTGGATCGTATCGTGCCGGGCTTCCCCCGCAAGGACATCGCTGCTATTCAGGAGAAGGTGGGCTATGCCGACAACCTGGTTGTACAAGCCGAGATTTTCCACCTCTGGGTAATCGAGAAACCAGAGAATATGTCTATCGAGGCGCTGCGTGAGGAGTTCCCAGCAGAGAAGGCAGGCCTGCATGTGCTTATCGCCGAGAGCGAGAAGCCGTACCACGAGCGCAAGGTAACGCTGCTCAACGGCCCGCACACGGTGCTGTCGCCGGTGGCTTACCTGAGCGGTATCAATATCGTTCGCGACGCTTGCAACGACCCTGTTATCGGCAAGTATATCCACAAGGTACAGTTCGAGGAGTTGATGGAGACCCTCAACCTGCCTATGGAGGAGTTGCAGCAGTTCGCATCGGATGTGTTGGAGCGTTTCAACAACCCGTATGTGGACCATCAGGTTACTTCTATCATGCTCAACTCGTTCCCGAAATTCGAGACACGCGACCTGCCGGGTCTGAAGACCTATCTCGAGCGCAAGGGTACGCTGCCTAAGGGCTTGGTACTCGGTCTGGCTGCTATCATCACCTACTACAAGGGCGGTGTTCGTGCCGATGGTGCGCCTATACAGCCGAACGATGCACAGGAGATTATGGATTTGCTCGCGCAACTCTGGGCAACGGGCGACACCCACAAGGTGGCAGAAGGCGTTCTCGGGGCTACCGATGTTATCTGGAAGGAGAGCAAGCAGAACCTCAACGAGATACCGGGTCTTACCGCTATGGTGGAGGGCTTCCTGAACGACATCCAATCGAAAGGTATGGTCGAGACGGTTAAGTCGATTCTCTGATCCGTACCTGCGAAAAACAGATAGCGGTAGATAATATGTATATGTTGATACATAGACAGATATAACCGGCAAAAGGGAGGAGCCAATCACTCCTCCCTTTTTGGCAAGATACGATCTTCTATCAACTATAAACTATAAACTATAAACTATCAACTATAAACTTTCAACTAAAAAAACTCTCCACTTCTATCAACTTTCAACTATAAACTATAAACTATAAACGAAAAAATGACGGATATACTGAAAATCAATCCTGCGGACAATGTCGTGGTGGCTATTCAGCCACAGGCGAAGGGCAGTGTCATCGAGGTGGACGGCAAGCAGATTACCGTGCTCGAGGATGTGCCGGCAGGGCATAAAATCGCTGTTTGCGACCTCCACGAGGGCGAGAATGTCATCAAATACGGCTTCCCTATCGGCCACGCCAAGGAGGACAAGCCGGCAGGTTCGTGGATGAACGAGAACAATATCAAGACCAATTTGGCGGGCTTGCTTTCGTATGAGTACCACCCCAAGGAGGTCGTGTTGTCTATCCCCGACGAGCATCGTACTTTCATGGGCTATCGCCGCAAGGACGGGCAGGTCGGCATCCGCAACGAGGTGTGGATTATCCCGACCGTTGGCTGTGTCAATGGCATCGTCAACCAGCTGGCGGAGCGACTGCGTCAGGAAACAGGGGCAGACAATATCTTCGCTTTCCCGCACAACTACGGCTGCTCGCAGTTGGGCGACGACCACGAGAACACCAAGAAGATCCTGCGCGATATGGTACACCACCCCAATGCGGGGGCAGTCTTGGTCGTAGGCTTGGGCTGCGAGAACAACCAACCCGATGTCTTCGAGGCGTTCTGTGGCGATTACGACCACGACCGTGTCCGTTTCGTGGTCAGCCAAAAGATTGAGGGCGATGAGGTGGAGTATTGTATGCCTGTCTTGCGCGAACTCTATACCCAGACCACGCACGACCGCCGCGTGGAGTGCCCGCTCAGCGAGTTGCGTGTCGGCTTGAAATGCGGTGGATCCGATGGTTTCTCGGGTATCACAGCGAACCCGTTGCTGGGCGTCTTCTCCGATTATATAGTGGCGCAGGGCGGTACTACCGTGCTGACGGAGGTACCCGAGATGTTCGGTGCCGAGACCATCCTGATGGACCGTTGCGCCAACCGAGAGTTGTTCGACCAGACGGTAAGCCTTATCAACGATTTCAAGGACTATTTCCTCTCGCATGGCGAGCCGGTGGGCGAGAACCCGTCGCCGGGCAACAAGGCGGGCGGTATCTCCACGCTCGAGGACAAGGCGTTGGGCTGCACGCAGAAATGCGGTAAGTCGCTTGTCCGTGGGGTGTTGCCCTATGGCGAACGCCTCCAAGTCAAGGGATTGAACCTGCTCTCTGCCCCGGGCAACGACCTGGTGGCTGCTACGGCGTTGGCGTCGGCAGGGTGCCATATCGTGCTGTTCACCACGGGGCGTGGTACGCCGTTCGGCACCTATGTCCCGACCATGAAGGTCAGCACCAATTCCCATCTCTACCACAACAAGCCGAAGTGGATCGATTTTAACGCCGGTGTCATCGCTGAGGGCGAGCCGATAGACGCTGTAGCCCGCCGTTTCACCGATTTCGTTATCGAAGTGGCGAACGGTGCGCAGACCAACAACGAGAAGAACGGCTACCACGAGATAGCCATCTTCAAGACGGGCGTCACGCTGTAGCATCCTCCATCCCTACTTTGTATCTGTGTGATAGTCAACCGGCAAGGGATGAGTATGCACCGTGTTTTTCTGCGCATACGCCTATAAGCACCACCCTCGCCACAAGCCAGATGCTTGTGGCGAGGGTGCGTTATCCGTCCCCCATGAAAAGGAAAAATTAGCCTTTTCTTGCAAATATCACTTTTTGGCACTACCTTTGCGGCACAATAAGCAAACTACTAATACTTTACGACTATGACTGCTAAACAAAAGAAAGACATTGAGACAAAACAAAACCGTTTAGTAACTCTCATGCTGACCAAGGCGGGGCTGAAAAAACAAGACATTTACGATGTTGCTATGCGCCGTTGGGTGAATGGAAACTTGGATTTGCTGAGTTCTGCAGAGCGGGCAGAGTTTAAGGATGTACTATCGCTATGAAAAATAACGAGAACAACATCTTTATCGACACAAATTGCTTAATTGGCTTTTTGTGCGACAAGTACAACCTCCGCAAAAAGGCAGATGAGTACAATACAAACGCTATCAAATATCTGCTAAAACAAACAGGGAAGCGGTTATACATATCTTCATTGTCTATTGCTCAACTTACAGCAACATTTCAGAAAAGAATATCCTATGAAGAACTAATCAGTGAAATAACGTGGTTAGTTTCTAAGTTTAATGTGGTTGAATTTAACAAGAGTGATATTACAACGGCTATTGGTAATCTATATATAAGAGATATTGAAGATTCGTATCAATATCAGATGAGTCAAAAGACCCGTTGTTTGTATATACTAACCAACAATAGTAAAGATTTCTCTTGTTTTTATAATGTATCTATCTGTACGCCCAAGACAGTACGGAAGATGATATTTGATTAACCACGAGCAAAATAAACACCCTCGCCACAAGCCAAATGCTTGTGGCGAGGGTGCGTTATCCGTCCCCATTGCATAGCGGGAGAAGGGACCCATTTTGCGTGGCAGGGATATTAAACGCTACGGCTACAACTGGGCAAACTT
>CAVFHY010000002.1:0-58926 GCA_963622445.1 Bacteroidaceae bacterium | reverse complement strand
CCACCATCTTATAATCGGTAGATCGTGTCTATAGTCATTCGGATACCCCCCCCCTCCAATCAGCGGTCTATCCCCAGACCATCACGGTTGATACACGGTAGATACACGGTAGATAAAGGGTTTATTATACGACTTTGATAAGACTTTTATAAGACTATTTGTATCCTTATTGCAATGAGGTGGATGTGTATCAATGGTAGTTGTTACCAAAGCGATACGGTTGCGGGTGTGCAGGAAGTCTCCTATGCCGCAAGTGGCTTATATAGGCATTAGCGGAGAAAAAAAACAGCGTATACATCATAGTTTCTCGCCGATGTGGCGGGCGAGGGAGAACTGAAACTCCAAGCCACCATTCTCGCGGTTGAGTGCCGTGATAGTGCCGCCATGGAACTGAACGGCGTGCTTGACGATAGACAAGCCCAATCCCGTACCGCCTAACTTGCGGCTGCGCCCCTTATCCACACGGTAGAATCGCTCGAATAGGTGCGGCAAACACTCCTGTGGGACACCTGTTCCGTTGTCATAGACGGAAAAATAAATATAACTCGGAGCCTGTCCCGTACACTCGATATGTATCTCCACCCCCTTACCGACATGGCTCAGCGAATTGTCCACTATATTGCGGAATATAGAATAGAGAAGCGTGTAGTTACCCGAGATGATAATATGGTCCGGCACATTATAATATATCTTGGCGCCTAACTCTTTCGCACGGTCGGACACATCGTCCACTACATTCTTTACCACCGAACTGAGTTCCAACTCTAACCTATCGTAAAGTTGCTCCTGCAAATCCAATTTATTGAGCATTGATATGTCTTCTACCAAGTTGCTCAGACGCCCTGCCTGTTGGTAGGCACGCTCCAAAAACTCGTGCTGCTGCTCGGCGGGCATATCGGCGTGAAGCAGAATGGTCTCCAAGGCACCCAAGATACTCGCCACGGGGGTTTTCAACTCATGGGAGATATTCTGCGTCAGTTCGAGGCGTTGTTGCTCACGCGCCTTCATCACACGACGCTCGCTCCACTGATGATAGATAATAAAACTAAGTCCGCAGAACAATGCGAAACAAACAATAATGATAATCGTGAGAGTCATATTCGTTGAGAGTTGAGTGAATTCTTCATTAAACTACGGGCGCCAGATGTAACCAAAGCCCGACTTGGTTTGCAAGTGCCCGCTATACTGCCCTACCTTGCGGCGAAGATGGGTGATATGGACATCCACCGTACGCTCCAACACATAGGCGTCTTCTTTCCATACCTGCCGCAGCAGTTGCTCACGAGAGAGCATCTGCCCTTGGTGCGTCAGCAGAAAACAGAGCAGCTCCCATTCCTTGCGTGTAATGGGTACCGGCTCGCCATCCACCGTCAGCGACTTGTCTCGCAGGTTGAGTACTATCCCTTGGAATGTCACTCGCTCCGATGCTGCCTCCGGCTCCGTATGCGGCTGCGCACGCTTTAGCACCGCTGCCACACGCGCCAACACTTCCATAGTACGGAATGGCTTCGTTATATAGTCGTCTGCCCCCAAGCGAAAGCCCTTGAGCACATCCGACTCCCCGTCCAGCGCCGTCAAGAAAATGATGGGCATCGTCATCAGCCCGTTCTCCTGCATGTACGCCGCCAGTTGGGTGCCGGACATCCCTTCCATCATGATATCCAACAGTATCAGGTCGGGCGCAGCAGCACGAATCAAAGGCAGAGCCTCCTCTGCCGAATGGGCAATCTTGGTTTGGTACCCCGCTGCCCCCAGACTATAGGACAGAATTTGACAAATATCGTCCTCGTCGTCCACTATCAGAATGTGTGCCATATTCTTGTTATGATTTCGTTTTGCTGTGGTAGGTCGCTACGGACTGCTTTTCGCTATGCGCCATGTTTGGGCAGAATACATTCTCAAATGCGTTGCAAAGATACAGCTTTTCTATGGTTTGGGCAAAACGAAAGAAAGCACTTAACGGTTTCTTCACAAAATATACATAATTTCTTTGCAGGAAAGCAATACTTTTGCAGTGGATTAAATAGTACAAGACATGAGCATGATTTATCTCGTGATGATCGTATTCCTATTCGGATTGGCAATCATCGACCTATGGGTGGGAGTCAGCAACGACGCTGTCAACTTCTTGAACTCCGCCGTGGGCAGCAAAGTGACCTCACTGAAAAAAATTATCTTTATCGCTGCTATCGGCGTATTTGTCGGCGCAGTGGCGGGCAATGGTATGATGGATGTTGCCCGACACGGTATATTCAGACCGGAGCAATTCACCTTTGAGGAAATCATGTGTATCTTTATGGCGGTGATGCTGACCGATGTGATACTGCTCGATGTATTCAACTCGCTCGGTATGCCAACCAGTACAACCGTTTCGCTGGTGTTTGAATTGCTCGGCGGCACATTCTGCCTATCGTGCATGAAGATAGCCGCTGACACTACGGGCGAACTCAATTTCTACAGTCTGCTCAATACCGGCAAAGCGCTGGAAGTGATACTCGGTATATTCTTGTCGGTGGGAATTGCATTTGTGGTCGGTACGGTGGTGCAATGGCTGGCTCGTATCCTATTTACCTTCAACTATACCAAACGACTGAAGTATTTTATCGGTATATTCGGTGGCATAAGCATAACGGCCATACTCTATTTCGTACTCGTAAAAGTACTCGCTTCGAGCCCCATCATGCCTACGGGTGTAAATGAGTGGATTGGTTCGAATACAGGGGCACTGATGGCGGGTATCTTTGTAGGCAGCACGCTGCTTATGGAGATACTCTACCTCTGCCGTGTCAATGTATTTCGAATCATTATCCTCTTTGGTACATTCGCACTGGCGATGGCGTTCGCAAGCAACGACTTGGTGAACTTTGTGGGTGTGCCGCTGACTGCACTCGACTCGTTCAGACACTATGCGGCAAGCGGTGCAGAAGCCAATGCCTACTATATGGGCGCACTGAACGCACCTGCAACCACCTCCTCCTATTTCTTGCTCGGCGCAGGACTTATCATGGTAGTGGCACTCACGATGTCGAAGAAAGCACAGAATGTGGTACAGACCTCGGTCAATCTGTCGCGACAAGCCGAAGGCGATGAGATGTTCGGCGGAAGCCGAGTAGCCAAGAGCCTCGTGCGTGGTGCAAACCGACTGAACGAGTCGATAGAGCGTATCACACCCGAACCCGTACGCCGCTGGATAGAGAGCCGATTCGACAAAGAGAATGCGATTCTGCCCGACGATGCAGCGTTCGATGTGATTCGTGCCTCCGTCAACTTGGTCATTGCGGGCTTGCTTATCATTATGGGTACTTCGCTTAAACTGCCGCTTTCTACCACTTATGTAACCTTTATCGTGGCGATGGGTACCTCGCTTGCCGACCGTGCATGGACTCGTGAGTCTGCCGTATATCGTATCACGGGTGTGCTATCTGTGATAGGTGGTTGGTTCTTGACGGCAGCCGTAGCATTCTTGTCTGCAGGATTGGTCTGCCTGCTATTCCACTTTGGAGGTATTGCCGCCATGATAGTGCTGATAGTCATTGTGGTTGTGATACTGATAGTGAGCAACTTGCGCTCCAAGAAACAGACAGTGGACGAGAATACGAAACCGCTGGAGGATTGCTACACACAAATGCTCGCTACCAACGACAGCGGCAAAATGTGGGAATTGCTGAAAGAACACCACCGCTTGGGCTCCGGGCTGATGATTCGTGACACACGGGAACTATACCAAAAAACCTGCGACGCTTTTGAACTCGCCGACCTGAAAGGACTGCGCCAGACCTGCAAGGAACTCGACCAACTGCAACAATGGAAACGCAAATGCCGTAGCCGTGAACTGATGGCACTGCGCCGCATAACGCCGACATTTGTACTCGAAAAGAACACTTGGTTCCATCTCGGCTCGAACGCTGGCGAACAGATGCTCTACGGACTGAAGCGTATCGCCGTCCCCTGCCGCGACCATATCGACAGCGGATTCCGCCCCCTGCCGGAGGATCTATGCGAAGAACTGCACCTTATCGCCCAAGAGACAGCGGGATACTACGAGATGGCGGAACAAGTGTATAACGGGAAAGAAGCGGATATTCGTGCCTTGTTGGACAAGATAGAGGTGTATAAACTGCGCTTGTCCTCCCTACGCAAGAAGCACCTTGACCGACTGACAACAGCGAGCAAAGAAGACCAAGAGGCACTGCCTCAGCAGACTGCTCTACTCTACTTGAACATTCTCCAAGAGAGCCAGCAACTGCTGTCCGAATTGCGCCACTTCCTCCGTGCCTACTTGCACTTTATGGAGTAATGCCTGCCAAGTACATCATCGAGTGGATATCGAGATGATACCGAGTGGATACGAATACACAGACTTGTAAAATGCTATCGAATAATAAGAGACGGTATGACATACCGTCTCTTATTATTTTGTAATCCTATACAGACTAAATCCCCATTAAAGTTACAAATCGCATTGTATTTCAGGGTTCTTTGCAGTGAGGAGTTCTGCAAATCGTTTCGGGTTGTCTATACTTATTTTGAAAGTCTTTTCTCCCGCTATGGCGGTGATTTTTTGATTGTTGTGATAGAACCAATGCTTGCGGTAAGCAATGGTGTCAATGTCATCACAGCTCTCCCTCTGTCTTCCCCTGTCTTCCCCTGTTTTCCCCTGTCTTATCCTTTTTATCCAGCCCAAGTGGAGCGGTCGAGTGAGCGGTAGCCGATAGCTTCGAGGAGGTGCCGTGCCGTGATATTCTCTTCTCCCGCAAGGTCGGCAATGGTACGGGACACTTTCAGTATCCGGTCGTATGCACGCGCAGAAAGTCCCAATCGGTTCATTGAGAACGCCAGCAGTTTATCCCCCTCTTCGTCCACACGGCAATACTGCCGAAGTATCTGTGGCGTCATCTGTGCATTGCAGTATATACCTGTTCCTACAAAGCGCTCCGATTGGATTTTGCGTGCCGCTACCACGCGTTGGCGAATGGCTGCCGACGATTCTCCCTGCTGCATACTGCGGAGTTGGTCGTAGGCAACGGCTTGTATCTCGCACTGAATATCGATTCGGTCGAGTAGGGGACCCGAGATTCGGCTCAGGTAGCGATGTACTTGTGTGGGGGTACAGATGCAGGGATGTACGGGGTTGTTTTCTCCATAATGACCGCAGGGGCAGGGGTTCATCGCAGCCACGAGCATAAAAGACGCAGGGTACTCTATTGACATCTTGTTGCGTGAGACGGTTATCTTTCTGTCTTCCAATGGCTGACGCATTACCTCCAATGCCGTGCGTTTGTATTCGGGCAGTTCGTCGAGAAACAGCACTCCGTTGTGTGCCAGACTTATCTCGCCAGGCTGCGGATTAGCCCCGCCTCCCACGAGTGCTACATCGGTAATGGTATGGTGTGGGCTTCGGAACGGACGGCGTACTATCAGCGACTCTTTGGTTGTAATGCCGCTGCGGCGATTGAGCAAGCCTGCTACGGAATGAATCTTTGTTGTCTCGAGTGCTTCCTCAAGTGTGAGAGGCGGTAGGATAGAGGGCAGTCGTTTTGCCATCATCGATTTGCCTGCTCCCGGAGGACCTACCATAAGGATATTATGTCCTCCAGCAGCGGCTACCTCCATCGCCCGTCGCACATTCTCTTGTCCTCGTACATCGGCAAAATCCAAGTCTGTGGTATAGGCTTCTTCCCGAAACAGCGTCTCTGTATCGACTGTGCTAGGACTAATCTGCATTTCCCCGTTTAGGAAGCGTACTACATCGAGTAGCGTCTCTATACCATAGACTTCCAGTCCGTTTACCACGGCAGCTTCCTGTGCATTGGCAGCAGGCAGGATAAGTCCTTTGAATCCCTCTTTGCGTGCACAGAGTGCCATAGGCAGTGCACCGCGAATGGGTTGGAGCGAACCATCAAGACTCAATTCCCCCATGAGCATATACTGTTCGAGCCGCTGCGACTGTACTTTCTCTTCGCCTGCCAGCATTCCGATTGCCAGCGGTAAATCGTACGACGCTCCCTCTTTGCGAATGTCGGCAGGCGCCATATTGATGGTGAATGTCCGTTTGGGAGAGCCGAAGCCGTTTACATTCAGTGCCGCCACAATACGCTCGTGCGACTCTTTGACAGCATTGTCCGGCAGTCCAACCAGTGTGAAATCGAACCCGGGTACGGTGTGCACCTCTATCGTCACTAATACAGCATCTATACCTACGGGTGCTGCACCGTATGTCTTAATCAGCATAGTCTCTTTGGGAATTAGGGGTTGTTTCCGGCTTCCTGTCGGGTGGCTTTCTCTTGCTCTTTCTTTGCCTTTTTCTCTTCTTTCAGTCTTGTTTTCTCGGCTTTCTTCTCGGCGCGGAGTATCTTGTTCCGCTCTCTATCTTCTTTGGTAGGGAAATTGAAGTCGTACTTCCATACGAAGCCCACACCCTGAATGGTGTTCGCCTGCCGTAGAGAGTACTTGTCTACGGTATGCGTGTAGCCCTTTAGGCGCAGTTTGCCGTCGTCCGTCAGTAGTACCTCTACATCCAAGTCGCCGAAGAAAGGTTGCTTGGATATATCGTTGTAGCGGTAGCCTACATTGCCATTGATTACCAGTCTGTCCACCGGTTGCAGTTGGAACTCTGCTTCGTATTCTTGCCCCATATCTTTCCCTTCACCGTCGGTACGGATATTCACGCCCATAGTAAACACATTCGTCAGTTTACTTAGCCAAGTGTCTATCTGCCCTGTAATGGTGGACGAGAGGAGTGAATAGGTTTCGTTGAGCCCCGTGTAGGTAGTGCTGGTCATGTATTCGGGAGTGAAGAACCGCCCGAAGACCAGCAGGTAGATGACTTGCCGCATCAGCATCTCATCGGTGTTGATAATGGCGCGTATCTGACTCTGTATCGACTCGTCCGATTGGGGTAACTCAATGCCGAAATGCAGTGTGGGTTGTAGCAGGTTGCCCGTCAGCGTCAGGCAGGTATTGACAGGCACGCTCGTACGGCTGGTGGCGAGTTGGCTTATTTCGCTGCCGAAGAGGTCTTTCAGGCTCGCCGTTACACGGTATTTGGCGGTTACATTCAGTTGCGGTGCAGCAGGGTTGCCTGACCACGAAATCGCTCCGCCTTCGCCTATCGTGAAACGGCGGTGGATGACATTACCGACCGTGAAGTCCAGCGAGCCTTGCTGAATAGTATAAGTGCCGAGCAGTTGCATGGTGCCGTCCTGTGAGTCGTAGGCAAAGCGCATAGCACCGTCTCCCCGCCCTTGTATCATATCGCCGTTGCGCTCCCCCAGCATAAGTTGGAAGAGCAGATGCTGATTGATGTCCATATTCATCGACAGCAGAACGCGGGTCGAGAGTTTCTCTTCCTCTGCGTCTTGCAGATCGATGTCCTCGTCTTCCGTGGGGGAAGGAGGAATGGCGTTATGGTCTACGAAAGTAACAAAGTTGTTGTCTGCGGCAGACGACGCATTGTCTATCGACAGCGTGAAGCGCGACTTGCCCACGCTTCGTGCATTGGCGGTAATGCGTACTTCGTCGCCGTTGCCCTCTATGTTTGCTGTACCGTTGGCATATACTTTACCTTGCAACATCTCACCTACCTTGTCGGGACGGTCGAACGCCAGGGCATCGAATACCCGTACATCAAAGGTGTAGGTAAAATTCTTGAACAGCGTATGTCGCAATGCGCCATCGAGGTGCAGGCGGTGTCCCTCGTCGTCGTAGAGCGTGATATCGTTGAACTGAATGGAAGTGGAGTCCATAAATACCGAGTCTTCGAGGTGGTAGCGACACCCCGTATAGGGAATAGTCAGTTTGCCGCCCGATACTTTTGCCCTTGTTTCCACCCATGTGCGTTTTTCGCCTCCCTCTCTGTCACCGAAGACATGCACTACGCCCGAGCCGTAACCTCCGATGTCGGTAATGATACCCTGCGCCCAATGATCAATGAAGTTCAGAGGGATAGAGTCCGGATATATCATAATTCCCCATTTGCGTGTCGCGGTTTCTACGGTGCCGTCCACATGCGCTATCTTGCGCTCGTGTAGCATCACATCTCCGTCTATCAGTACATTCTTACTCTCTTTGTCGAGTGCTACCACGGCGGTGGCGTTCCCTACATACGCATCGTTGAGCAAGGCGGAATCGAGCCGCACATCCGCTTCGAACATCGGGGTGGAGAAGAGGCTGTACAGTGTTGCCCAACCTGTTAGGCTTCCGCCTAACTTGAGGGATTTCTCGGGCAGGAAGAACGGTAGCAGATAGCCGGCGTCTATATTCCCGAGTTCTACTCTGAGCGAGTCTTTGGGATGTGCCGACGCCATACCGTCCGCACGGATGTATTGGTGCGCCGCCTGCATATTGAAATGGTTGATACCTAGAGTGGTATCTGCCACACAATAGACTATATGGCTGTCGCTCAGCGTATAAATCGAGTCTCTCAGTTGGAAGATAGAGGGTTGTATATGGGTATCTATCAGCGGCTTGCCTGCGTATTGCAAGAATTTGGTGCAGAGGTTGATCTCACCACCGTACGCATAATCCGCCTCTGCCGTTTGGTAGAGCGAGAGATGTGTCGTCAGCGAATCGCCTGCCGCCGTGGCACGGAGCAGACTGCCCATATTCAGGGCTTCGGCAGATACCGACAGGTTCGCACTATTGCCGATGTTGTCCAATGAGAGGGTAATATCTCGCACAGGAGTAGTGCCGATGCGCACCCCAGGCAAGTATGCCATCAGTCCGAACTGGTTTTTGTCTTCGCGCAAGAAACCTTTCACAACGGGTTGCCCGCTGATGCGCGTCGGAAGTTTGAGTACCCGTTGCAGCGCACCCAACTTATAGCCGTAGGCATAGAAGGTAAGCCTCGAGTCTGTGGGCGTGCTTCGGCGTATGGCTTCGCGTTTTTCGGCGGAGAACGCATGCGGGAGGTAGTGTGCTGCCTGCCGCAGTACCATTTGGGGCAACTCGGCATAGCGGAACTCCCCGCTGACACCCATGGTGAGGTAGTCGCTCGACAATCGTATTTGTTTCTTTTTCTGCTCGGCTTGGACGATAAGTTTCAGTTGCTGCATGAGGAGCGAATCGCTGCCATTCTTCAAGCGCAGCGAATCCACTACGAGGTAGCCGTTCATCTCGTCCACATTGATTCCGTTCAGGTTGACGGCGATTGTGCTACCGACTTCGACGGCTGCGAGCGAGGGGGAGAGCCCGAGTACGCCGGGGCGGAAACGCACAAGGCGCAGGTCGCAGTCTATCTCGGGTTTCCCTTCTGTCAGGCTGACCAGTCCGTTGAAATACAGCTCCAGATTGTCGTCCTTTATAGCGAGAGTGCCGTCATAGTGCTGCTCGTTGTAGTGCCCGTTTGCCTGCAGTTGGCGGTATGTATAGCCGTTGTAGGTCAGGTCGCGCACATAGGCTTGTACTTTGCCTTTCGGTTGCCCGTCTGTCGCCTCTCCCTGCAGCCGCACATCGAGGGATATATTCCCTAATGGTTGGTGTGCTAGCATTTTGCCCAGGCGGAAACGCTTGGTCGCTACACGCATATTATAGTCCAAGTGCCGGAAGAGCGAATCGGACTGCAGTGCTCCGTCGGTGGTGATGACGCCGAGGGCGGTGCGGAAAGCACCGTGCAGTACTACATCGTGCAGCCGCCCCTCTATCTGCCCCCGATAGTGGATATCCCCCAACCGGTGTACCTCACGCGGCAGGCGGTAGGGACGATCCTGCAAGTCGCTCACGAAGTCCTGTAGCAGGCGGGCGTTGGCAAAGAGGTCGGTACAGCGTATCTTGAGGTAGGGGTTGTGAATATCGGGCAATCCAATGGCGGTGAAGTCGCCTTCGAAGAGTTGCTGTTCATTGTAGCGGAGCGTGAAGTCCGTCGCCCGTATGCTGTCGAGCGTGCCTACGATGTCGCCCGTGAGGCGTACTTTCTTGTTGAGTGTACGCAGTTTGGGTGCGAAGAATGCCAAATCCTGCGGGCTGACGGCAGCTTGTGTGATGTGAAAACGGATGGTGTTGGATTCGGAGAGCAGTTTCCCCGTACGGGTGCTGTGGTCTATGCCACAGGGCTCGTGCTCTCCGGCGGCATTGTGCATCGTGTACTCTACGCCGCCTGCGTCCACTTCCGAGTGGGGCAAGCGCAGATAGAGTGTCGGTATGGCGAGCAGGGTGTCGTTATAGACGAGGTGCGCCCGCAGGTCTTCTATCTGCAAACGGTCGTGCGGATTGGCGGCATAGGCGCTGAGGCTGCGTATCTCCGCATCGAGCGAATCTTGCGTCAGGTGGTACAGATCCATGTACGCACGATCTATCCACCCTTGGTAGTCATCGTATTGTGCCCGGATGTTCTCTATCTCAATGTCCTTTACGGACAGAAAGGCATGGAACGGATTATGGGGCTTGTCCGTACGCCGAAAGGCATCGACGAGGAATTGGTAATTATACTCCCCAGAGGGCAGGGCATACGCGCGTACTACACCGTTGCGCACCGCCACACGGGAGAAGCGTATCTCGTTCTTCCATAGTGGCAAAGGGCGTAAGTGGGCATATATTTCGCCTACATAGAGCAGTGTATCGTGCTGTCGGTCTTCGATGTAGATGTCCTTTATCCGTAGGCGGGCGGGAAAATGGTACTCGACAGCCCCTACCTCGGCGGCTGTACCCAGCCCCTGGCTCAACTCGTCTGCCACAAGATTTACCGCCGCCGTTTCGACACGGTCGCTCGAGAGGATGCACACACACATTGCCCCAACGAGCAGAAGGCTCGTCAGCAGGACTGCCAATATGTATAGTACCCGTTTCATATCCGGTTACCGGTGGGTGCGGTGCACGCTTCGGTTTAGTGCGCAAAGGTACTACTTTTTTGTCGAATATGCAATACCTATTTGCGGTTGAGGCGTACAACGAGGCTCGAGAGTGCGGGAATGCGGTTGTCCGCTCTTGAGAGATCGATGGTTTTCCCCGTGAGTACATCCGTGCCTACGGGGTTGTAGTGACTCAAAATCTCGGCGTAACGGGCGGTTGGAACGGTCTTCTCATCGTCCGAAGCATTGGCAAAGACAAACACCGCTCCCTCGTCGGTATAACGGAAGTAGGCATAGGTGTTGTCGCGGCTCAGGAAGTGCATCGTTCGTCCGTGGTGGAGTATCGGCTCCGTCTTGCGCCACTGGAAGAGTGCACGCTGGTAGGCGAACATATCCCGTTGCTCCGGCGTAAGGTAGGTGCTGTCGTTCGGATCGGCGGGCACAGGCAGGGGCATGCGCAGGGTAGAGTGCCCCTGCGAGAGGTCGGCGGAGTGCATATCATATTCATCCCCCGCAAACACTTGCGGTATGCCGCGCAGCGTAGCGAGCAGGGTGTAGGCTATCTTCGTGCGGCGGGGGTCTTTGTCCTTCACTACATCGCCGATACGGTCCATATCGTGGTTATCAAGGAAAATAAGCAAACGGTTGACATCGGCGTAGAGATAGTCTTGCGCCAATGCATCGTAGACTTTGGTCAGCCCGTTTCCCCAACCGTTGCCGTCGTTTTCGAGGGCTTGGCGTATGGCTTCGTTCAAGGGGAAATCCATGACGGTAGGCAGGTGGCTGTCGAAACCGTCGTAGTTCGCTGTACCCGACTGCCAGTAGGCAACGGCAGACGCAGGACGCGTCCAACATTCGCCCACGATATTGAGGTTCGGGTACTCTTGGCGTATCGCCTGTAGCCATTGGGCTGCCGGCTGTTTCTCGATGTACGGATAGGTGTCCACACGCAATCCGTCCAAGTCTGCATACTCTATCCACCAGATTGCCCACTGCTGGAAATAGCGCAATAGATCGGGGTTCTCCAGATTCATGTCGGGCATAGGGCGGTCGAACCACCCGCGGTTAGAGAGCAGACGGTCGTACTCCGAGGCGTTGATGTCGTAGTTGGCAGAGAAGACATTGTTCGTATTGGTGAACTCGCTGAACTGGTTTATCCAATCGGCGTAGGGCAGGTCTTTCATCCACCAATGTGCTGCGCCGCAGTGGTTGGGCACCATGTCCATTAGAACCTTGATCCCTTTGGCGTGTGCCGTGTGCACCATCTGTTTGTAACTCTCGTTCGTACCGAACCGCGGGTCGATGCGGTAATAGTCAGCGCAGGCATAGCCGTGGTACGACCATGCGTCCTCGTTGTCCAGCAGCAGCGGCGTAGGCCAGATGGCGGTAGCCCCGAGGTCGGCAATATGGTCGAGTTGGCTCACGATACCCTCGATGTCGCCACCGAAACGCCCGTGTATATTGTTCTTGTCGGCTTTCTCACGGGTGTCCGCAGTGGAGTTGTTGGCAGGGTCAGCGTCCACAAAACGGTCGGACATAATGAGGTAGATGAGGTCTGCCGTGGTGAACGAACCACGCTCGCGGCTGCCTTCTTGGCGGGAGTATATGGTGTAGGTGTACGACGCACGGTGCTTGCCTTTGCGGAGCGTGATGCGATAGGTGCCGGCCTGGCGTACATCCATATCCACAAAGAGGTAGTTCCTGCTCTCTGCGTTGTGTTGTCCCGTGGCGACAAGCCCGAGACATTGCCCCCGGAGAACGCGTCCGGCGGCTACCTCCTGTATCTGTACTTCGGCGTCCTGCAGGTCTTCGCCGTAGAAAAGCAGCGTCAGCGGTTGGTTCATATCCGTCCACCAGCAGAGCGGTTCGACGCGTGTGATTTTTGGGGTCGCCCACGCTAGCACGGGGCTGAGCAGAAGGGCAAAGAAAAGAGAGGTATGTTTCATGGTTGTGTGGTATTATGTTCGTGTGGTTAGATTTCGCTGACGCAAATCTGGTCGAGGGTGTTATGCTCGCGCTTCAACTGGAGAAAATGCTGCCAGAAGACTTGCATCTCAGGGGTAGTGGACTGCAGAAACTCTTCTGTCCCCTGCCGGTCGATGCGGTCAAAGACCATGCCGATGGTGATACGGTGCGTATCCAGGGCGGGTTGGTAGGTCCGCTCCTCCTTGTTCTCAATGTAGATTTCGCGTACCAGACGGGTCTCCACCAGACGGGAGAGCAACTGACCCACCAGTCGTGCGGGCAAGTGGTTCTGTTCCGCCAATTCGTGTGCCGTCAACGGCTCTTGATCCTCCTCGAAACGATGGATGATAATCGACAGCAGGTAGAGCGTGATAAAGTCCTTGTAGCGGCGGGACATACTCTGCACATCCTGCTCGTACTCAAAGAGTTCGTTGTTCTGTATGGCAAACGACATCTCCGCCCCTATCAGTATTAGGAGGCAGGTCCACTGCAGCCAGATAAGCAATATGGGCAAGGTGGCAAACGCACCGTAGACTATACTTGTGCGGGAAAGAAAGACGATAATGTTCACCGAGAGCATCTGCAACAGTTGGAAGAGCGTGCCTATCAGTACACCGGGAATACACGCACTTAGGAAATGAACTTTCGTGTTCGGAATGGCACTGTACATCCATGTGAACAACGCCCAGCAGATAATGAACTGCAGCAGGCGGACAAGCCCCGACTTGATCTCCGCTATGAAAGCAATCTCGTGCAGCGTCGCCATCACCGTGGAATTGACGAATATACTCAAACCCGCCGACACGATAATCAACACGGGGATGAGGAATAGGATAGCGAGGTAGGTGGTAAACTGCCGGACGAGCGAGCGCGATTGCTTCACATTCCATATCTCGTTGAAGGCGGTTTCCACATTCTGAAAAAAAGAGTAGATCGCCCAAAGAAGAATAAGCAGTCCGATACCGATGAAAAGCCCCTCCTGCGCCGTCGAGAGGTAGCGCTCCACCATCGGCATGATAGTTGGCACAAGGTTGGTCTCACCCAGAATGGTGTGGTTCAGTTCCTCCTCTATCACTTCGGCGGCACCAAAACCTTTTGCCACCGCCAGCACCAGCGCCAGGACAGGTATGATGGCGAAAATCAGTGAGTAGGCAAGGCTGTTGGCACTGACATTCAGTTTCTTGGATGTAAAACCCTTGACCACCAGTACAATGGTGCGCAGTATTTGATACCCCAAGCGTTTGCCGTTGCTCGTCAGTTCGCTCGTGGTACGCCGCCAAAGGTCGTAGCGCAAGAATTTGATAATCTGCTGCAGTGATGCCATAAGCGGTAGAAAGACAAGGTGGTTCTGCTCCGGCTGACCCCGCTGACAATCAGAGAACCGGATGGTTGATTTTTAGTGTGTAACGGGCAACGAACTGTATATTGAGAGAGTAGCAGACCTGTAAGCCGGGTTCTGTGCCGCCCCGACAGGACGGTGCTCATCATTAATCTCGAGCGAAATGTTACCATACGCTTCTCCCGCTTCCTACCCTCCGACTCGCGCGAGCAACGCTCAAACATCGGTTTACATGGAATTGCAGCCCACAGTATGCTCGTTTCACATTCTCTCGTCTCTGTAGCGGGGACCAAACATTGCTGCCTGACGGTCGTTAGCCGCTGTGGTGCTCTGTGCTGCCCGGACTTTCCTCGTCGCAGGGGATACAAACCCAGCGTTTGTCTGCCACTGCTCCGCGATGAGCCGGTCTGCTATATTCTCAATATATCCATTCGAAAACAGCCCTTACCGGGCTGTCTTTGAGCGGCATAAGGGAGTCGAACCCTCCTCCTCAGCTTGGGAAGCTGATGCACTACCGATGTGCTAATGCCGCAGCGATGATGTCTGTCAACTACGGTCTTTCCGTAAATCGGTTGCAAAGGTAGGCTTTTTTTTTGATATACGCAAATCTTGCCCGTTTTTCCCTGCGTTTTTCTGCAAACCGTCCCTTGGCGGTGGGGGAATATTCGATATTGAGTAGGTTAATTTATGTTGTGGTACCAGCGGGTAGTTTGGGGTGGAATTGGGACTTTTGGGTCGTGTTCAGGTGGTGCTTTTGAGGCTCGGATGGGGGGCTTTTTTCCCTCGGAGGTGATTCGACGGTGGTTCGACGGTGGTTCGACGCTCGTTCGACAGACCGGCGAACCTTTTTCTTCCCTGTTCTTACCCTGTTGCTATCCTTTCATTACTCCGTTCCGTTGCTCCTTCTTTGCCGGGAGTTTCTAATCAATGATAACAAAATAGAGGGGAAATGAAAAGCACTACCGCATACGGTATGCAGCAGTGCTTTTCGTAGGAGTTTTTAGTATTATCCCAACAACCCAATACTTCGCAGATAATGCTACTCGCGCCATGCTCTTTGCCTGTAGTCGGTGGTCTATTTTCGTACGAGCCGTAAGCCGAGCGGTTTATTACACTATTTTTGCGGGGATGAGTTTCTCGCGAATCTTGATGTAAATGAGAGTCTCTTTCTTGGCATACTCCGTCTTGACATATCCCATGCCGATACCCACTTTGGTTGTCGGCAGCATGATACCGCTCGTCACATTGCCTATCGTATTGCCCTCAGCGTCACAAATCTCGTAACCGTTGCGCGGTATGGCACGCTCTTGGCACTCGAAATGAACCAGTTTACGCTTCACTCCTTCGGCCTTCTGCTTGAGCAGGAACTCTTTATCTATGAAGTCTTTTGCATCGAATTTGGTTATCCAGCCCAGCCCTGCTTCGAGCGGCGAAGTCGTGTCGTCGATGTCGTGCCCGTAGAGGCAATACCATTTCTCCAGACGCAGACTATCGCGTGCACCTAATCCAATAGGTGCTACACCAAATGCCTTACCAACCTCGAAGATAGCGTCCCAAATCTGCTTGGCGTACTCCTTGGGGAAGTAGAGCTCAAAGCCGCCTGCTCCCGTATAACCCGTATTGCTCAAGATAACGCCTTGCACGCCCGCAAAAGACCACTCACGGAATGCATAGTACGGAATGGCACTCAGGTCAGCATCCGTGAGTAGTTGCAGCAGTTCGGTTGCCTTGGGACCTTGCACTGCCAACTGTCCGTAGCGGTCGCTGGCATTCTCGAGCGATACCCCGAAAGTGTTCTGTTGGTTTACCCACGCCCAGTCCTTGTCGATATTGCCTGCATTGACTACCATCAGGTATTTGGTGGTGCTGTATTTGTAGATAATCAGGTCATCCACAATACCGCCCTTGCCGTTCGGCATACAGGTGTACTGCGCCTTACCTGCATCGAGTTTGCTGACATCGTTGGTGGTGATATACTGCAGAAAATCAAGTGCCTTCTCGCCCTTAACCCAGAACTCACCCATGTGGCTCACATCGAATACACCCACGCCATTGCGGACAATAAGGTGCTCTTGGTTGATGCCTGTCGGGTACTGAATGGGCATATTAAATCCCGCAAATTCTGCCATCTTTGCGCCCAACGCAATATGGGTCGCAGTAAAAGGAGTCTCTTTCATGTTAAATATGTGTTTTTAGTGTGTAATGTGTAATTACATTGCAGGTTGATTATGGTATTGATTATATTTCTGCTTCTATCTTAGTACGAAGGTCATCGAGTATCTTGCCTTTGTAGGAGAAGAACTTTGCTCCTTGATAGGCTCCCGAATGGTTGCGTTTCTCTTCGGGCATAAAGGTACCCACAAAAGGTGAGAGTTTGTATATACGCCCTTCGTACTCCACGGTGTCGTCGCTGGCTACGCATACTTGTATGCCCGTAGGCACAAAGGTAATCATCTCACCAATGGATATGCCTATCATACTGAACTTAAAACGCCCACGCTTGGGTGTATTGACAGACACGCCTTTTTCGGTTTCCGAAGAATCCATTTCTTGCGGGGTAAAAGGCTTGTTGTCTTTGTACACCGTGATTACAGCATCGTCTACTATTTCCTTGATGTCGTAAAATATACTCAATGCTTTTTCGGGTGTAACATTGAAGAACTCCCTGTTTTTGCGTACACGCAAATGTTCGTTCAGTTTATCCATCATCTTATGTACCATTTTCTCTACCTCATTGTATTTGGTAGTCTGAATGGTTGCATATATTTGAAAGGGTAATGGTACAGCAGTGTTGTCCAAATCATTTACACGCTCTTCAACACTACGAGATGTCTTGCCAATCTTGACCCAATCCTCACGAAAACTTGGATTGGTTAGAATATAGACATAGCCTCCTTTGGTTTCTTTGCTCTCCATAGTCTTTATGCTTTTTCGACTATTTTGAGGATGACTTGCATAGCCTTCTCCATAGAGGGTATAGGCAAGTACTCAAAGCGGCTGTGGAAGTTCTCTCCGCCTGCAAAGATATTCGGGCAGGGTAGTCCTTCGAAAGACAAGCGTGCGCCGTCCGTACCACCACGAATAGGTTGTACCTTTGGGGTTACGCCCACTTCGGTCATTGCCTCTTCTACCAGCGTGACGATATGCATTACGGGCTCTACTTTTTCGCGCATGTTATAGTATTGGTCGCGTATTTCTATCTCTGCCGTGCCCTCGCCGTATTCACGATTGACCTTGCGCACAAGATGCTCCATTTCCCGCTTTCGGCTCTCAAATCGCGCACGGTCATGGTCGCGGATGATATAACTCAGCGTTGTTTCCTCTACGCTGCCGTTCATACCTACGAGATGGTAAAAGCCCTCGTATCCTTCGGTATGTTCCGGAGTTTCCCAACGCGGTAACATCACTGCCAACTGGAATGCAATTCGCATGGAGTTCTGCATCTTGTGGTATCCATAGCCCGGGTGTACATTGACACCGTGAATATGTATTTTGCACGAAGCGGCATTGAAGTTCTCAAACTCCAACTCGCCTACTGCACCACCGTCCATGGTATAAGCAAAGTCGCATCCGAACTTCTGTACATCGAAGTGGTCTGCACCTTGCCCGATTTCCTCATCAGGGGTAAAGCCGATGCGTATCTTGCCGTGTTTGATTTCGGGGTGTTGTATCAGATATTCACAAGCGGATACTATCTCGGCAATGCCGGCTTTGTCGTCTGCACCAAGCAGTGTCTTGCCGTTCGTGACAATGATGTCTTGCCCTGTATAGCGCAGTATCTCTGGGTATTTGGCTGTCTCAAGCACGATATTCTCTGCTTCGTTGAGCACGATGTCCTGTCCGTCGTAGTTCTTGACAATACGAGGCTGTACATGCTTGCCGCTTGCATCGGGCGATGTATCCATGTGGGCGATAAAGCCGATAGTCGGTTTACCTTCGGCAGTGGCTGGGAGAGTTGCCATAATATAGCCGTTTTGGTCGAGTGTTACCTCCTGCAAGCCTATCTGCTTGAGTTCGGATTGTAGGTACTCGGCAAACTCCATCTGCCCTGGAGTGGAGGGGGTCATGTTGGTTTCTTCATCCGATGTGGTGCAGAAACCGACATACTTCAAAAAGCGGTCTGTGATATTCATTGTTGTATGTTTTTGTACTGTTATTAGGGTGTTCTATGCATTGCCGGGGCATCAGTGGCGACACGCCACCATTGTGCATTGTGAATTATGCGTTGTGTTCTGGTACGATCACGCTGCCTGCGGGGATGATGGTGTCGTCGGGGATAACTGCTCCCGGCAGTATTGTAACAGAACCGCCTATGATACAGCGATCGCCTATCGTTATCGGGCGTGTCCAGACATGGAATGTATTGCGTTCGGCGGGTATCGTGCTGTGGCAGGCAGTGTAGAGCGATACATTCGCCCCCAGCGTCACATTATCGCCTATGCGCACCTCCCCTTCGTCCAAGATAGTGAGGTTCGTTCCTGCCCGAAAACCACGCCCTACATGTATCTGCGCCCCGTAGTCGCAGTGGAAAGGCGGCGTTATTTGGGTATCTGAGTGGCAAGTGCCGAGTATCTGCTCAAGCAACGCCAAATGCCCTGCCGCGTCTGTTGCGGGCAGGGTGTTATACGCTTGGCAGAGCGTTTTGCACCGAAAGACTTCGACCAACAAAGACGGGTCGTTGGCAAAATAGTCTTCACCGGCGAGCATTTTCTCTTTGGTAGTCTTCATGGTGCGGAGAATAGAAGATCAGTCAATATGTTTGATGACACGGCAAGGATTGCCTACTGCAATGCTGTTCGCTGGTATGTCGTGCGTCACAACCGAACCTGCGCCTATCGTGCAGTTGTCGCCTATGGTTACACCGGGTACCACTGTTACGGAACCGCCTAACCAACAGTTGTTGCCGATGGTGATAGGCTTTGCCCATTCGTGGCGGGTGTTGCGCTCTTCAGGTAGGGTACTGTGGCAGGCAGTGTAGAGCGACACATTGGGTCCGATAAACACATCATCGCCGATAGTGACGGGGGCTTCATCGAGTACTGTGAAATGGAAGTTCGCAAAGAAGCGTTTCCCGACATGTATCTGTTTGCCGTAGTCGCAGTAGAAAGGCGGGTTGATATAGGTGTCGTCGTCGCAAGTGCCGAGCATATCTTTCAACATCGCTCGTTGTGCAGCAATGTCGGACGCAGGAAGGTTATTGTATTGTTGGCAGAGGTCTTTGCAGTGAAACACCTCTGCAAGCAGTTCTTTATCGTTGGCATCGTAATCCAACCCTGCCAACATTTTCTCTTTCTCAGTCATAGAGTATCAATGCGTTATGTGTTATGTCTTATGTCTTATGTGGTGCCTATCAGGCGGTATTTGAATGGATATTTCTTGTAATTTGTTCAGCGTAAAAAAGCCTCGCTTTACTCGTTGAGCAGTATCGCTGTATGGCAGGCAACCACGCCTGCCGTCTCTGTGCGCAACCGTGAGTTCCCGAGACTTACAGGTCGGAACCCCTCGGCAAGGGCTTGCCGTATTTCCTGCTCGGAGAAATCTCCCTCCGGACCAATCAGTACCAATACATCGTGTCCCCGCACAATCAGGTCTTTGAGCAACCGCTTGTCCTCCTTGTAGCAATGGGCGATGAACTTATCCGTTCCGGTGTGTCGTGTCGCAGCGTATTCACGCATAAAATCTTGATAATCGGTCAGTTCGTGCAATACGGGCAAGTATGGTGTGAGCGATTGCTTGGCTGCCGAAAGGATAATCTTCTCGAGGCGGTCGGTGCGTAGTTGCTTTCGCTCGGAGAAACGGCAGAGTAGGGGGGTAATCTCGTCAATACCTATCTCGGTGCATTTCTCTATCATCCACTCGAGCCGCTCTATGTTCTTGGTCGGCGCAATGGCTATATGGAGATGAAAAGGGTGCGAGGGCTGTTGCCGCTCTTGGCTTACTACCTCAAACTCGCAGTGCTTGGGGTGCGGGTTGGTAATGCGTGCTTCGTAAGTAGTGCCTCGTCCGTCGGTCAACAGAATGCTATCGCCCCGCGTATAGCGCAACACACGCACGCAATGCCCCGATTCCTCTTCCGAAAGGCACTTACTGGTCTCTATGTTCGGTGTATAAAACAGATACATATTCGCTTACTACGGAGGGTCTATGAATACAATTGTTCAAAACTATAGTTCGCTCTCCTTCAGCCGTTCGGCGTTTTCGGCTACTTGCAGGGCATCTATCACGCCCTGTATATCCCCGTCCATGAATGCAGCGAGGTTATACACCGTGTAGCCGATACGGTGGTCGGTGATACGCCCTTGCGGGTAGTTGTAGGTGCGTATCTTTGCCGAGCGGTCGCCTGTGGAAACCATGGTCTTGCGGCGTGCTGCAATGTCGTCGATGTATTTCTGGTGCTCTTTGTCGTATATCTGTGTGCGCAGGCGCGACAATGCCCGCTCTTTGTTCTTCGGCTGGTCGCGTGTCTCGGTACATTCTATCAGTATCTCCTGTACTTCGCCCGTATTCGGGTTCTTCCAGTTGTAACGCAGGCGCACACCCGACTCTACCTTGTTTACATTCTGTCCGCCGGCACCACCCGAACGGAAGGTCTCCCACTTGATCTCGCCTTCGTTGATATGTACCTCAAACTCATCGGCTTCGGGCAGCACTGCCACCGTCGCCGCCGAGGTATGCACCCGCCCTTGTGTCTCAGTGGCAGGCACACGCTGCACACGGTGCACGCCCGATTCATATTTCAGCGTGCCGTACACATTCTGTCCCGTCACATTGAAAATGATTTCTTTGTATCCGCCTACAGCACCTTCCGAGAACGACGACACCGTGTATTTGAATCCGTGTATCTCGAAGTACTTGGTGTACATGCGGAAAAGGTCGCCCGCAAACAACGCCGCCTCGTCGCCGCCCGTGCCGCCACGGATTTCCATTACCACATTCTTCCCGTCCTCGGGATCCTGCGGCAACAACATGAGTTTTACCTCTTCCTCTAATGCAGGTATCTGTGGCTCTAATTCGTCTATCTCCGCCCGTGCCATTTCTCGAAGTTCGGGGTCGGTCTCGTTGTGGAACAGATTCTTTGCCTCCTCCAGATTGGTGCGTGCTTTCTTGTATTTCTCCGCCGACGACAGCACCCTCTCCAAGTCGTGGTATTCCCGATTCAGCCGCACATAGCGTGCTTGGTCGGCTATCACAGCGGGGTCGGTTATGAGCAGGCTTACCTCGTGGAACTTCGCCTCCAGTCCGTCTATTTTGTCTAATATATCCATGCCCTATTTTCTCCGCATCTGTTGCATTTTCTTCATCATCTTGCTCGTCTGGTCGAACTGCTTAAGGAAGCGGTTCACCTCCACAATGCTCGTACCCGAACCGCGCGCAATACGCTCTTTGCGTGAGCCGTTTAGTAGGCTGGGGTTGGCACGCTCTGCGGGGGTCATCGAGCCGATAATCGCCTCGATAGGCTTGAACGCATCGTCGCTCACCTCCACGCCTTTCAACGCCTTGTCCATACCGGGAATCATACCTATCAAATCTTTCATCGAACCCATTTTCTTGATTTGGTTCAGTTGGGTCAGAAAGTCGTTGAAGTCGAACTGATTCTTCGCAATACGCTTGCTGATACGCCGTGCCTCCTCTTCGTCAAACTGCTCTTGCGCACGCTCCACAAGGCTGACCACATCGCCCATACCGAGGATACGGTCCGCCATACGCGCAGGGTGGAACACATCGAGTGCGTCCATTTTCTCGCCCGTGCCGATAAACTTGATCGGTTTGTCCACCACCGAGCGGATCGACAGTGCCGCACCGCCTCGTGCATCGCCGTCCAATTTGGTCAGTACCACACCGTCAAAGTCGATTCGGTCGTTGAACTCTTTGGCAGTGTTCACGGCATCTTGACCCGTCATCGCATCTACCACGAACAGCGTTTCCGATGGCTGAATCGCCTGCTTGATAGCCGCTATTTCCTGCATCATCTGCTCATCTACGGCCAATCGTCCGGCAGTATCGACAATCACTACATCGTAGCCGTATTTGCGTGCCTCCGCTATGGCATTCTGCGCTTTCTTTACGGGGTTCTGCTCTGTCTCTTCGGTATATACTTTCGCATTGATCTGCTCGCCCAGTACCCGCAACTGCTCAATGGCGGCAGGACGATACACATCGCACGCCACGAGCATGACCCGCTTACCTTTCTTGGTCTGCAGGTAGTTGGCGAGTTTCGATGCAAAGGTCGTCTTACCCGAACCCTGCAAACCCGACATCAGGATAACGGCAGGCGTACCTTTCAGGTTGATTTCCTGCGTTTCGCCACCCATCAGATCAGCCAACTCGTCGTGGGTAATCTTCACCATCAACTGCCCGGGGCGCACGGCGGTAATCACATTTTGCCCGAGTGCTTTTTCTTTCACGCGGTCGGTGAACTGCTTCGCCGTCTTGTAGTTTACATCGGCTTCGAGCAGTGCCTTACGGATGTCTTTTACTGTCTCGGCAATGTTGATTTCGGTAATGCGTCCTTCGCCTTTCAGTATCTTGAAAGACCGTTCTAATCGTTCGGATAGATTGTCAAACATATATTTTCGTGTAGTTTATGATTCGCTTTGTCGGGCTTTTGTCCATTGTTCTGTCGGCTTTGTCCCTTGTTTTTTGCCCGGTTCTGCTCTTGGTCTTCTACCGGATTCCTAAAATCCTGCAAAGGTACGCTTTTTTCTCTATATACGCAAATGTTTTTCTGTCTTCTCCTCTTTGTTTATTTCAACAAGCATAAAAAGGGAAGAAAACTGCGCCATCCCTTGCTTATCCCTTGCTCATCCCTTGCTGCGTGGGTGTGCGGCTTGTGGATGGTTCTTGTGTGGGTTGTTTACGGATTATGTCGTTTGTTTCCCGTTGTGTGCGTAAAGTCGTTTGTTGCCGTCCGAAAAATCTGCCAGATGAAACATAAGTTATAAAGTATGCATTTCTACAATCGGGCGAATTGCAACTACTACACAAACTCGCTTATATATACCCTCTGTACAACTTATTTTGTGAAAGTATTATATATAATAAAACTACAGAAAACCAAATAGATAATATATTGCGTGTAGTATTGTGATTGAATGCTGAAAAATCAAGTTTATGCTATAAAACATATTTTCAAAATTTGCTTTTTCTCCATATATATACTACTTTTGCACTGCTTTTCGGAAGCAACCTGTCCGAGAATGCCCGTAGCGTACGCCGCCGGACAGTTCATCGAATCTTCCGCTGCGCAACACGCTCTCAAGATAATCAACAAACACCAAATATACCATGAGAATGATTACGAATATACTCAGAAACACCCCCCCCATCCTATTCGCACTCTTCGCGATTCTGTTTCCTTATAGTATATCGGCGCAGACGCTCACTGTTACGGGCGTTGTCTATGCCGAAGGAGAACCGGATCCCGTTATCGGTGCTAATGTGATGGTCAAAGGCACTTCCAACGGCACAATTACGGATTTCGACGGCAATTTCTCGCTCCAAGCCAAGGCGGGCGACATTCTCTCCGTTTCGTATATGGGCTACAAGACCCAAGAGGTCAAGGCTACTGCCTCGCCCATGCGCATTACCCTTCAGTCGGACAATGTCCTGCTGCAGGAAGTAGTTGCTGTGGGCTATGGCACGATGCGCAAATCGGACTTGACGGGTGCCGTAACCTCTGTCAGCGCAGACGAACTGATGAAAGCCCCCGTTTCTGGCCTCGACCAAGCCTTGCAGGGGCGTGCGGCAGGCGTTACGGTTACTACCAACTCTGGTCAACCCGGTGAGGCGGCGACCATTCGTATTCGTGGTATTGGTTCTGCTATTGGTGGCAACGACCCGCTTTATGTCGTTGACGGTGTCATCACGAGCGACATCTCGTTCCTTGCCCCGAACGACATTCAGTCGATGGAGATTCTTAAGGACGCTTCTGCCACGGCTATCTACGGTTCGCGAGGTGCGAACGGTGTCATCATCGTTACCACCAAGACCGGTGCCTCTGCCGGTGCGAAACCCAACATCACTTTCGATGCTTATTGGGGCTTCCAGAACCGTTGGCGCAAACTCGATGTGATGGACTCCCGCAGCCACGCCGAGACCGAGTTGCGTATCGGCGCTATGCGTAATGGTGCCGAGGAAATCTCCTATTACAACAACCAAGGCTTTGCTGGTTGGCTCCAGATGTACAAGTTGGGCAAATCGGTTTACTATCCCACCAACTTCAACTATGCCGACCAGGAAACCGATTGGCAGGACGAGGTATTCAATGCCAACGCCTTCATGCACAACTACAACCTGAGCGTAGATGGCGGCAACGACAAAGGGCACTACGCTCTCTCTGCCAACTACTTTGGCCAAGAGGGTACCATTATAGGCAGTAACTACCAGCGCTTCACCATCCGCCTCAATACCGACTACGAAATCCGTAAGTGGTTGAAGGTGGGCGAGCACCTCAGTTTCGCCACCTCCAAAGGCCGTAACGCCATGAACAACAGTTCTTCTGCGGGTGCATCGGTTATCTCCGCTGCTTTGGCTATGTCTCCGTGGGATCCTGTTTACTATCCCGATGGTTCTGTCAATGTCAATGGCGACGACCTCTCGGGGCATTATTCTGCAGGGTCGAACTTCAAGAATGTGACCAACCCCTACCAGATGTCCTACAACACCGAACCATCTAATAAGAACGAGCGTGCCATCGGCGACATCTATCTCGAAATCAAGCCTATCGACGGGCTTACCATCCGCCCGAGTTTCTCGGTGGACTATACGCTCAACCGCACCCGCAACTTCACTTATCCCAATACCTATACTTCCTACAACTACTCCGAGAAGAACTACATCACCTCTTCCATGACGCGCTACTGCTCGTTGCAGGAGGAGACCACTGTTACCTACGCCAAGAAAATTGGCAAACACAATTTCTCGGTTATGGCAGGTCAGACTTGGCAGGAGTACAATACCTATGGTATCAGCGGCTCGGGCGCACAGATTCTCAATCCTATCGAGAGCAACTGGTATCTGAGCAAGGCGACCACCGACCGCACCAACGCTTCCGATGAGGTATCGCGTATCCGTCGTGTCTCGTTCCTCGGTCGTGTGTTCTATTCCTATGCCGACCGCTATATGGTAACCGCCAACTTCCGTGCCGATGCTTCTTCCCGCTTCAGCAAGAACCCGTGGGGCTACTTCCCCTCTGTGGCGCTGGCATGGCGTATGAGCGAGGAGAGTTGGCTCAAGCAAGTCGAGTGGCTCGACAACTTGAAGATTCGTGCCGGATTCGGTCAGGTAGGTAACGATGGTATCCCGTCGGGTTCTTTCACGCCGACTATGGGATCGAGTCAGGATGTATTCTACGGCTATACGCTGGGCAAGTCGCAGACCATCAATGGCGGCTCGGCGGTCCTGACGCAGGTTAATTTGGACGGCAAATGGGAAACCAACCAGCAGTGGGATGCAGGTATCGATTTCTCTTTCTGGAACGGCAAGTTGAGCGGTACGCTCGATTATTTCTGCCGCGATACCAAGGACGCTCTGCTCTATGTCAATGCGCCAGCCCATGTGGGCAACCGCTATTCGCTTGTCAAGAATGTGGGCAATATCCGCAACGAGGGATTTGAGTTGACGCTCAATCATGATAATCAGGTCGGTAAAGTACATTATAACATAGGTGCCAACCTCAGTTACCTGCACAACGAACTGACCGAGATCAATGGCGGCTCGCCTATCTGGGGCGACCGAACCAAGACCGATGTAGGTATGTCGCTCAATTCCTTCTGGGGCTATGAGTACGAGGGAGTCTATCAGTCCGACGAGGAGGCACTTTCGCAACTCTATTCCTACGACGCTACTTCTATTCCGGTGCATGCGGGTGACGCTCGCTACAAGGACCTCAACGGCGACGGCAAAATCGACGAGAACGACAAGAGCAATATCGGCAATCCGTTCCCGAAACTGACCTACGGCTTCAATCTCGGTGCCGAGTTCTATGGGGTTGATATTCAGTTGTTCTTCCAAGGTGTCTATGGCAATCAAATTTACAATGCCCTTCGTGAGCGTCTCGAGGGCGACGGCTCCAGCAGTGCGCTTGCCTCCTATATGGCTGACGATGTTTGGGTAGGCTATACCGATTTGGTGCGTGACGCATTGCTTGCACAGGGCGTCAACTGGATGGAGTTGGAGAATCGCAACGGTACTATTCCAAACCCGCTCGGTTCGGCCACCAATACAGAGAACTCCACGCGTTTCCTCGAGAGCGGCTCCTACCTGCGCCTCAAGAACGCCCAAATTGGCTATACGCTGCCCAAGAAGGTAACGGAGAAATTCTTCTGCAGCCGCTTGCGTTTCTATGTTACGGCAAGCAACCTCTTCACCATCACAAAGTATTCGGGCTACGACCCGGAGGTAGGTAGCGGTGTCGATTACGGAAACTATCCGCAGAGCCGTACTTTCACTTTCGGTCTGAATGCCACTTTCTAATTATGAATGAAGAATTACGAATGATGAATTAATACTATGGGAGATTCTATTATGAAAAAGACACAATATATCGTTTTGGCGTTGGCGGCTTGCGTGGCTTTCACGGGTTGCAAAGACTATCTGACCGAGATAGAGCCGGGTACGACGCGTTTGGACGACTATTTCGTTTCCACCGATGCGGCAGTCGAGAATGTGACGGGTTGCTATGTGCCTCTCATGTGGGAATACAACAGCACCTATTGCCCCGAGTGGTTCATTGGCGATATTGTCAGCGACGATGCGCTCAAGGGCGGCGGCAGCACCACCGATATGGCGGATGCTTATGATATGGAGAACTGGCGCACTACCTCGCAGAATACCTTGTTGCTCGATTTCTATCGTGCGCAGTATCAGGGTATTGCCCGCTGCAATTTGGCCATCAAGTATATCTCAAATATGGAGATAGGGATAGACGAGAATTTCACCGCTTCGATGAAAAATCGTCTGCTCGGCGAGGCGTATTTCTTGCGTGCTTACTACTATTTCCGCCTCTTGCGTGTCTATGGCGGTGTGCCTGTCTCGACTACCGTTATCGACAATTCCGACAGTTGGGGCGTGCCTCGTTCGTCGGTAGAGGCGGTTTTCGACCAGATTTTAAGCGACCTCACGGAGGCGAACAAGGGTCTTTGGCTGCGCAGTCAACTGGAGGACGAGCAGGTCGGCCGTGCTACCAGGGGGGCTGCTCAGGCTATGTTGATGAAGGTCAATCTCTACCGTGCCTCTTCTTATTGGAGTGCGCAGATTGGTGCCGACGCGGCAGAGTGCTTTGCGGCAGCCAAGGCGTGGGGCGATAGCATCATCGCTTCGGGCGAGTACGACCTTTGCCCCAATTACGAGGACAATTTCACCCTTGCCGGTGAGAATGGCGAGGAGTCCGTTTTCGAGATTCAGTATTCCGAGCAGCCTTGGAGCGACTATGGCGAGGGCTTTGGTTTCACGGCAGGCTCTTTCACGCAGATTCTGATGCGTTCCCGTTCGTCCAAGATTGGCGGAGGCTGGGGTTTCGACCATCCGACGCAGAACCTGTACGACGAGTTCGAACCTGTGGATTCGCTTCGTCGTGCGGTGGCTATTCTCAATCCTGCCGATTCGCTCATCGAATCGCCGGCAGAGGAGATTTATCTCGACAACCGTTACCTCAACAACAAGTACGGTATGTATCGTGACCCGGAGAGCCTGGGTGGTGGTTTTGGCAAGTGGAGCCTGCATGCCAGCCGTGGTCCGCTCAACAATCGTCAGATTCGTTATGCCGATGTTCTCCTTATGTACGCCGAAGCAACTCTTGGTTTGGGCGATGAGGCAACCGCCAAAACCTATATCAACAAGGTGCGTTCCCGTGCAGGTCTGGGCGAGGTCGGTACATATACCTTCCGTGTAAATGGTGTCGAGGTCGCTTCTCCTACCACGGAGCAATGCTTGCGCCACGAGCGTCGTGTCGAACTCGCCATGGAGGGACACCGTTGGTTCGACCTTGTTCGTTGGGAGGGTGTCAGTGGCACCGGGCTTAAGGAGCACATGGATGCCTATGCCGAGACCGAATCCACCAATGCCCGGTCGCATATCACTTCGTTCATCAAGGGCAAGCACGAGTTATTCCCTATCCCGCAGGAGGAGATCCAACTCAATCCGACAACCATGTCGCAGAACCCGGGCTATTGATTCGCCACGGTGCGAGCCTGCTGTACATAGTGTGTAACCTATCGTAATCCAATTGGCTCGCCGCCCATACTACTACAAGCAAAGGAACTAATCCTATATAAAACGATTCATTATTAACCATAAAATACGATTCATTATGAAAGCGAACAAAATTTGTGCATTTGCACTCGCAGCACTGACTCTTTTCGGTCTGAATGCATGCAAAGACAAAAACGATGAGAAAACACTCGAACTCACGCCCTCCTCTACTACCCTCAAGGTAGGTGAGACCCAACAACTCGTAGCCAACATTACGGTGGACGAGTGGAAGTCTTCTGCAGAGACCATTGCTACCGTGGACAATAATGGTCTTGTTACCGCTGTTGCCGAGGGTACGGCTATCATTTCGGCTACGGCTAACGGTACTACCAAGACTTGCGTCGTTAAGGTTACCGCCAAAGGTGGCGATGACAGTGGCAAGACTGCAGAGGTCAAGGGGAGCCAGATTTGGCCTGTCATCCTTGATGCTACCACCACGGAGGCCGTCCAATCGAAAATTGCGGCTTCCTTTGCACCGAACGATGTAGACCAATTCCTTTATGTATGGGATGGAACGTATGTAGCCAATGACAATCCTACCGGTTTGAACTTCTATGGCAATACCGACGGCTTTACTGCTCTGACAGTAGGAGAAGTCGGATGGTCTGGCTGTGGTTTCTGCTTGACCGAGAGCGGCACGGGTTGGCAGGGTGCAGAGGCATTGCGTGCGGCTATCGTAGCCAATCCGGATGATTACTATCTGCACTTGGCTATCAAATCGACCGACAAGTACAGCCACTGCTTCTATATCTTTGGTGCAGAGAACACCAAGTTTGTCTTGGGTACATCGGTTGTATACGATGGTCCTATCTATTCCGACTTCACGCGTGACGGCAGTTGGCAAGAGTTTGATATTCCTATGTCGAAATATGCTACCGCCTTGGCTTCTACCACTTGCGCTGCAGGTGTCAATGTATTTGTAGTTCTGACAGAGGGTGTTGCCGGTGCTCAACTCAACTTGGATGCTGTTTATTTCTACAAGAAATAATCTCGTAAGCCGAAAATTATATCTTTGCTATAAGGAGGCTGATACCCTCCTTATGGCTCCAATCAAATCTTTTCACAAAAAAACAGACCCTTATGACACGCCAACTGACCACGTTTTTCATATTCGGCTCCATTTTTCTTGCGGCTTGCACCGATAAGGTAAGCCTTGTGCTTACGCCCAATACACTCCAGATGATTCCGGGTGATATTCAGACCATTACGCTGTCTGGCGATGTGGCAGATGTAGAGTGGGCTTCCTCCAACGATTCAGTGGCAACGGTTTTCTATGGCACTGTCACGGCCAAGGCTATCGGCAAGGCGATTATTACGGCCAAGAAGGGTTCTGCTACAGCCACTTGCGAGGTGTTTGTTACGGCTACCGATGGTTCTTCGTTGCGTATCACACCGGCTCTTGTCAGCCTCGAGAAAGGCGATACCTACCAATTCTCGTACGGAAATACCTACGATCTTGAACTCACTTGGTCGTCTTCCGACGAGAGCGTGGCGCGTGTTGATAATTCCGGTCTTGTTACCGCCATCGCCCCGGGTAATGCTACCATCACCTTAGCTACTCCTGTTGAGAGCCATACCGCAATAGTAGCAGTGGCACACCATTGGGGCGACTACAAATTGGTGTGGTCGGATGAGTTTGATGGCACTTCTCTCGACGAGAGTGTTTGGGACTACAATATCGGTGGTGGCGGTTGGGGCAACAACGAGTTGCAGTACTATACCACCCGTACCGAAAACATCCGTGTGCAGAACGGTTGCCTCGAGATAGAGGCACGCAAGGAGGCGTACGAGAACCGTAACTATACCTCTGCGCGTATTCTCTCGAAGGACAAGAAGACATTCACTTATGGAAAAATCGAGGCGCGTATCAGTTTCCCGGGCGGGCAAGGCACATGGCCTGCGTTCTGGATGATGGGCAACAAAGGTTCGTGGCCGGCTTGTGGCGAGATAGATATCATCGAGCATATCGGTTCGCAGCCCACTCGTGCATCGTTTGCTCTGCATACCCCGCTCAAGAACGGCACGCGTGGCAACAACTGGTCGAGTACCCATTTCTTTGACCAATCGTTGGCGGGTGGTTTCCATACCTATGGAGTAGAGTGGTGCCAAGAGGAAGAGAACGGTAAGGATTGTATTCGTTTCACGGTCGATGGTGTGGTCTATGCCACCTCATGGGAGAGCGAGATAGACAACGCCCAAGCGTGGCCGTTCAATAAGGCGCATTTCATTATCTTCAATTTGGCTATAGGCGGCAATATGGGCGGCACGGTGGACGACGCCATCTTCGATACGCAGCGTATCATGTATGTCGATTGGGTGCGTGTCTATCAGCGCGAGGAGGCGCAATAATCCCGCTGCCCCCCGATACTTGCCCAAGCATCCTTACATAAACATTTCAAACACACGCAAAGAAAAATAGTTCCCCTTTCAAAATCGAACTTCTACCATGACTCGTTCTTTTCTCCGACATACCGCATCTGTCCTGCTCACCGCCGTTTTGCTCGTGGTGGTGCTGTTCGCGTGCGAGGGCAATGGTGAGGTATCGGACAAGACCTATACCGCCATGCGCAAGAGTGCAAAGCGCGGCGTAGCGTTCAATTTCTCGCTGACGGAGGACTTGCCGCTGCTGTCTGAGTCTTGCTCGTGGGCGTACAACTGGGGCAACGGCCAGAACGACAATGCGGCTTTGTGGTTCGATACCAACGACATGGACTATTGCCCTATGGCGTGGAGCGGCAGTTACGATGCTGATAAGATTCGTGCCTACAAGCAGGCACACCCCAATACCCGCTACCTGTTGGCGTTCAACGAGCCGAACCTGACCGACCAGGCGAATATGACGCCCGCAGAGGCAGCCGCTCAGTGGCCGGCTGTTGTGGCTTTGGCGCATGAGTTGGGGCTGAAACTGGTCTCACCGGCAATGAATTACGGTACACTTTCCGGCTATAGCGACCCTATCAAGTGGCTCGACGAGTTCTTCGTGCAGCCGGGCGTGTCGCTCGATGATGTCGATGCCATCGCCATCCATTGCTATATGGCGTCCCCCTCAGCGGTGCAGAGTTATGTCGAGCGGTTCGAGAAGTACGGCAAACCAATTTGGATGACCGAGTTTTGTGCATGGGAAAGCACAGTGTCCCGTGTGGAGAACCAGATGGATTATATGTGTTCCGTGCTTAACTATTTCGAGCAGACCGATTTGGTCGAGCGCTATGCATGGTTCATCCCTCGCACGAGCGGCAAGGTCGATTCCTATCCTTATATGCAGTTGCTCACGCATACATCGCCCTCTGCGCTCACCGATTTGGGTGTTCTCTATACGCAGTTCTCTTCCTTCGACCATTCGGCTTGGTTGCCGTTGTCCGACGGGGTGGGGGCGAACCAATATATTGCGTTGCAGAACAATTCCATTTCGCAGCGTCTGTGCGATGGCAAGCCTTATATCTACAACCTACAGTCGGGCGCATGGCTCGACTATCAGGTTCTGGTTACCGCCGAGCAGCCCTTGCAGATTTCGTATGCCTCGCTGTCCAACAGCATGGTCAATATCTATTGCGATGGCGTGCTGCAGACGGTGGTCAGCCTTCCCCGCACGGGCGATGTGTCCACGCCGACCACGCTCACTTGCTCCTTTGTCCCGAAGCATGGCCGAACCTGCTTGCGTTTCGAGGTCTTGGATGGTGCGTTCAATTTCTATGAGTTGAAAAACTAACCTCGCTTTTTGCAAACAAACCCATTTATAACGCCAACAAACCGAATCAATTCCATACCCTTATGAACCAAGGTACAAAAAAGATATGTAGTTTAGTAGTTGTTGTGTTAGTAGCGTTCTGTGCGTCTGCTCAGGTAACTATCTCCGATTTCGAGAGTGGCAGCGCATGGACGGCCGTAGAGGGGGCAACCACCGTAGTCAACAATCCTTCCGAGACGGGACTAAACCTCTCGTGCAAGGTGTTGCAGGTGGTGCGTCCTCAGTCGGCAAACAACTGGGCGGGTGCTATGTACACTCCGTCTTCTTCTATTTCGGGCTATCGTTACGCCCATGTGTTGATGTATCGCAACAATACCAACCAGCCCAATCTCAAAGTCTATGATCCGACCGAGCAAGATGGCTCTGCCGACTTGGTTCCTATGAATACCATCGTGGCCAATCAGTGGCAGGATGTTGTTTTCGACCTTGGCGACCATAGTGTCGATTTCCTCTTTTTGATGGTCGACCGCACCACGCTCAGTGCCGATGCCGTTATGTATATCGACGATGTGGTGCTTTCCAACGATGCCTCTCCCCGCACCACTCCCAACGCAGTTTGCCGCACCACTCCCGAACCAACAGGCGATTATGAGTTGGTTTGGAACGCAGATTTCACCGATGAGACCCTCAATCTCTCCGCTTGGAACATCGAGACCAACGGCGATGGCGGCGGCAACAGCGAGTTGCAGTACTATTGCGACCGTGGGGTGCGCCTCGGTACCGACCCTGTCGAGGGCAAGCATTGCCTTATTCTGACCGCTACCAAAGAGAGTTATATGGGCAAGACCTGCACCTCAGGCCGTATCAATTCCTTCGATAAGACCTATTTTCAATACGGCAAAATCGAGGCTCGTATCTGGTTCCCCAATACGGCCAACGGCTTGTGGCCGGCTTTCTGGATGATGGGCAACGACTATCCCACGGTAGGCTGGCCTGCTTGTGGCGAGACCGACATCATCGAGTTGGGCCATCAGAACGGTATCAGTGCGGGCACGCAAGACCGTTTCTTCAATGGCGCCAGCCATTGGGGGCCTATCTGGAGCAGTCACTATCAGTATGCGCAGGACATCACCAATGCGTATAGCGTCGAGGATGGCTTCCATATCATCACTTGTATCTGGGACGCCGACCATGTCGCCATGTATGTCGATCTCGACGCCCACCCAACGGTCTCGCCTTACTATTCGATGACCATCCCTGTCAGCAGCGAGGACAACGCCCCGGGCAAGTATTTCCACAAGCCCAATGGCATTATCTTCAATTTGGCGGTAGGCGGCCAATTCCCGGGTATCTACGACATCAACGGTATCACGGCTCTCTCGTCAGGTTCTCGTTCGATGTATGTCGATTGGGTGCGTGTCTATCAGAAAGGCGATGTGGGCGAGTCGTTCTATTCCGCTGTTGCCTCCGATCCTATCGAGGGCAGCACCTCCACCGACTGCGTAAATGCCCAAATTCCCGAACCAACCCGCAAGGTACTCCGTGACGGACAGATATATATTGAGCATAATGGCACTCGCTACACCTTGCTCGGCACCCCGCTTCACTAATACAATCCTAACAAAGCATACCCAAATAATAGCACAAACTATGATGAAACACACAACCGCTTATATCGCTTTCGCCATGGTCGCCCTTCTTTCCTCGTGCACACCCAAAGACTCCTACACTCTCGTCTGGGAGGATACCTTCGATGCCGACACACTCAATACCGCCTATTGGAATATCGAGGACAATGCCCGTGGCGGTGGCAACTACGAGATGCAGTACTACTCGCCTCGCAATGTATCGATAGAGAACCATCCCGTTACGGGCGAGCGCTGCTTGGTGCTTTCTGCACGCCGCGAGGACTACGGCAACCGCCCCGCCACTTCCGCCCGCCTCAATACGCAGGACAAGGTAACGGTGCAGTACGGCAAGATAGAGGCTCGTATCGCTTTCCCCAATACCGCAGATGGTCTTTGGCCGGCTTTCTGGATGCTCGGCAACGACATAGCCCGTGATTTGGGCAACGACGATACGGTCGATTCTTGTGCGGCTGAGTTGGCGCAGTCGGGTCAGGTCGTATGGCCTCGCTGCGGCGAGCTAGACATCGTGGAGATGGGGCATCAGGACGGCATCGCCAAGGGTCTGCAAGACCGTTATTTCAATGGCGCAGCCCATTGGGGCGAGTCGTTCAATAACGGCCGTTATCCCAATAAGGCGGGGGTCTGCGAGGCTCCCTATTCGGTGCAGGACGGCTTCCATCTGTTCACACTTGTGTGGTCGGAGGACAGCCTTGCTATGTACCTCGATCAAGACCGTTTTCCCGAAGCAGCGCCTTACTTTGAATTATCTTTGCGCGATAAAGCGATCAACCAACCGGGGCATTATTTCAACAAGCCGTTCTATATCTTGCTGAACCTTGCCGTAGGAGGCCATTTCCCCGGTATGCCTACCTCGCCCAAGTACCCTGAGCAGGTGACGGCAGACGACCCGAATTTCCAACGCATCTCTGCCCTTCCCGCTGATGGCACTCCTGTCAAGATGTATGTGGATTATGTGCGTGTCTATCGATACAATGAATAATGCGTAAATTAGTAAATAAATTCTATCTACCCATTTACAAATTTCCAAATTGAATGTTATGAAACTGAGCGTTAAAGAAAAATTAGGATACAGCCTTGGCGACACTGCCTCCCATTTCGTGTGGGATATGGTCAATTTTTGGCTGATTTTCTACTACACCGATGTGGCGGGTATCAGCATCGCGTGGGCAACCACGATTGCTATTCTGGGCACCATTATGGACGCCGTCATGGATCCGATAGTGGGTATCTGGGCAGACCGTACCAATACTCGTTGGGGCAAGTTCCGTCCATTTATCCTTTTCGGAGCCGTTCCCTTTGCGCTCTGTGCCCTTCTTGCTTTTTGGGGGCCTTCGCTCGCGGGCAATGCGCAGGTGGCGTATGTGTTGATTACCTTTATCCTGTTGCGTATCATCTATGCCATTGTCAATATCCCCTATTCCTCTTTGGGTGCGGTGATGACCAATGATTCTATCGAGCGTGCCGGGCTCAATTCCTATCGTTTTGTGGCAGCCAATATCGGTCAACTTATCGTTTCCGGTTTGGCACTCTATGGCGTGTACTATCTCGGCACGCTGTGTGTGTCGGGTCTTGATTATGCCACCATGGCAAACGACGAGGCTCGCAAACTCTTTGCCGAGTCTTCTGCCGACAATGCTGCTTTGGTCAGTACGGCATATCAGTATGGTTTCCGCTATCTCGTGGCCATTTTCGGTGCGATTAGTGTCGTGCTGCTGTTCATTACATTCTTTTCCACGCGTGAGCGTGTTGCCCCGGCAGCCAAGCAGGACACCAACTTGTTCCGTGATTTCGGCTCGCTTTTCCAAAACCGTCCGTGGGTAGTGCTGACGCTGGTAGGTATCGTGTCGTTTATCATGTTTGCCATCCAAAACATCTCTGCCACCTACTATTTCAAGTACTTTTGCGATGCTGAGTCCAAGAGCCAGATGTTCAATCTCTTGGGCACGATTGCGCTTATCATTGCCATCCCGTTCACCAAGCCTCTTGTCGCACGCTATGGTGGCCGCAATCTGTATATCGTCTGCTCGCTTTTGTCGGGTTTCTTCTTTTGTATGTTGTTCTTTGCTGGTACTAATTTTGTGCTGATTAATGTGTTCAACTGTTTGGCAAAAATCTCCTATGCGCCGGCTATCTCGCTGCTTTGGACAATGCTTGCCGATGCGGCAGACTATGGCGATTGGAAATTCAACCGTCGCACGACGGGTCTTTGCCTCTCGGCTGCCGTCTTTGCGCAGAAGATAGGTTGGTCTATTGGTGCGGCCATTCTTGGGGCTATCATGAGCCATGTCGGATTCGATCCGGCCACTATGACCACTTCCGAGATCCAATCCGTGCCGGAAATCATGTCTTGTATCCGTGTCCTGTTTGGCATTGTCCCGGGCGTTCTCTATGCATCGTGCGCCATTCTTTTGGCTTTCTATAATATCGACAAGCCGACGCTTGCGCTTATGAAGAAGGAGTTGGAAGAACGCCGTGCCGCCGAGTAATTTTGTTTGACCGAAAATAGAAAATTCGATACGCAATGAATACAATAGAAAAAAAGCAAGTAACGGGTAAGTACTTGACCCTCAACGGTGAGAAGTATTATCAGATAGAGAATTACGATGAACTGCATCCGTTCTTTATCAGCCTTGCCAGCGATACCGATCTGTGGATGTATATCTCCTCCACGGGCGGGCTTACCTGTGGCCGCCGCAACCCCGAGCAGGTGCTGTTCCCGTACTATACCGACGACAAAATCACCGAGAACTATGAGCATACCGGTGCCAAGACTATCCTAAGAGTACTGCCCGTATCCTCCGATACGCCTACATCTGGGCAGGAGGGAGTCCTCTGGGAGCCTTTCTCCGACCGCCTGAACGGTATCTACCGTGTCCGCCGCAGCATTGCCAAGTCGGTCACGGGCAACAAACTGCTCTTTATGGAGCAGAATCTCGACCTTGGGCTTACCTTCGCTTACGAGTGGGCAGCAGCTGACCGCTTCGGTTGGGTGCGCTGTGCTCGCTTGTTCAACGACACGGATTGTGCTATCTCCGTCGAATTGTTGGATGGTTTGCAGAATGTTATGCCTTCGGGCGTGGAGCAGAAGACCCAAAATGTGTTCTCCACTTTGGTCGATGCCTACAAAAAGACCGAACAAGTCCCGAACCAACCCATGGTTTTGTTCCGTATGGAGGCCATCTTGGTCGATCGAGCCGAGCCGAGTGAGTCTTTGCGCTGCAATAGTGTCTATACGCTCGGTCTATCGGAGGCCGATTATCTGACTTCATCTGTGCAGTTGGATGCCTTCCGTCGTGGCGAAGCAGTCCTTGCCGAGCCGGAGTCGAAGGGTATGCGTGGTGCTATCTTCGCCCATACTTCCCTCTCTCTCGCCCCGTACGCGAGCGAGCAGTGGTATTTTGTCTGCGATGTCATGCAGGATGCTGCCGATGTGCGCCGCAGCTTGCATTTCCTTGGTGAGCCGAATGCCATCAGCGAGGTCGAGGCAGCCATCCGTACTGCCACCGACACGCTCCGCTCTATCGTGGCGCAGAACGACGGGGTACAGCATACGGCGGATGAGTGGGACGATGCTCGCCATTTCGCCAACACGCTGTTCAATACCATGCGTGGCGGTTTCTATTGTGATAACTATCAAATCAACGGCCCTGCTTTTGCTTACCATGTCGAGGTATTCAACAAGGCGCTTGCCGAGCAGTACCGTGGTTTCCTATCCTCGCTGCCTGAGACTATATCTTATAGCCGCCTCGAGGAGCGTATCATGGATCTGCAAGACCACCAGTTGCACCGTCTTTTCATGGAGTACCTGCCCATTACATTCTCTCGTCGCCATGGCGACCCGAGCCGTCCGTGGAACTTGTTCGACATTCGTGTCAACGACAAGGATGGCCGTCGCCTCATTTCCTATCAGGGCAACTGGCGTGATATTTTCCAGAACTGGGAGGCGCTTTCACTTTCGTACCCTGACTATACCAACGGCATTATTGCCAAGTTCCTCAATGCCACTACAGCGGACGGCTACAATCCCTATAAGGTTACCTCCGAGGGCATCGATTGGGAGGTTATCGAGCCGGAAAACCCGTGGTCGAATATCGGCTATTGGGGCGACCACCAGATTATCTATCTCTGTCGTCTGTTGGAGTTGAGTTACAAGCACAACCCCGCTGCATTGCGTGCCATATTGGGCGATAGGGAGTTCGCTTTTGCCAATGTCCCGTACCATTTCCGAACCTACTCCGAGATAGTTGCCAATCCCAAGGATTCTATCTGTTTCGTTGACGATCTCCATAAGCATATCTTCTCCCTGTTGCCCACCTACGGGCAGGATGCACGCCTCGTTATGGCAGGCGACCAACCCCTGCTCGTTACCTTCACGGAGAAAGTACTCATCACTTTGCTCACCAAGTTGAGCAACTTCATCCCCGAGGCAGGTATTTGGATGAATACCCTTCGCCCCGAGTGGAACGACGCCAACAATGCCCTCGTTGGCTATGGTGCGTCTATGGTCACGCTCTGCTATATGCGTCGTTTCGTGCAGTTCCTGACTCGTTTGTACGAGGGTGTGGATTCGTCCTATGCGCTTTCCCGGGAGGTCGTTGTCTTCCTGCGTGATATATCTAGTGCTTTTGCAGCCCACGATGCCGAGTGTGCCGGCCGGTCGCTTTCGTTCACCGACGAAACCCGCCGCACCTTCATCGACACGGTCGGTCGTGCAGGTGAGACCTATCGCCGGGCTGTCTATGCCGGCCATTCCGGTGAGAAGGTAGAATTATCGACTGATCTTCTTCTCCAATTCCTGAACAAGGTGCAGACCTATATCGACGCCTCCATTGCGGTCAATAAGCGTGCAGACGGCTTGTACCACGCCTACAACCTCATCTCCTTTGGCGAGGGGACGCTGAGCGTTGAGCACCTCTACGAGATGCTCGAGGGGCAAGTGGCTATCTTGTCTTCTGGTGCGCTTGCGCCCGCCGAAGCCGCCGACTTGCTCGATGCTATGCGCTGTTCGGCTCTCTATCGCGAAGACCAGCGCAGTTATATGCTCTATCCCAACCGCCGCCGCCCCTCTTTCCTCGACCGAAACAACTTGCCTGCTGAGGCCTTGTCGTTGCCTGTCGTTGAGCGTCTGTTGAGCGAGCAGGCAACCGACATCCTGGTGCAGGACTGCGAGGGTGGGGTGCATTTCTGTGCGTCGTTCAACAATGCCGATTTCCTGTCCCGTGCCTTGGATAGTCATGCGGACATCACCACCGCCGAGCGCAAAGAACTGCTTGCCGTCTATGAGCAGATGTTCCACCACCATGCTTTCACGGGTCGTTCCGGTTCGTTCTACAAGTACGAGGGGCTTGGCTCTATCTATTGGCACATGGTCAGCAAGTTGCTGGTAGCAGTGGGCGAAACCATCGAGCAGGCGATAGACGCTCATGCCGATGAGGCAGTCCTTGCTCGCCTGAAAGCCCACTATGCGGCTGTCCGTGAGGGTATTGGTGCGCATAAGACCCCTGCCGAGTACGGCTCTTTCCCCTTCGATGCCTATTCCCACACGCCTTGGTTGTACGAGCCGACAGAGGCCAACGGGTATGTTTGTGGAGGCGTTCAGCAGCCGGGCATGACGGGGCAAGTCAAGGAAGACATTCTTTCCCGCTTCTTCGAGTTGGGCGTGCGTGTGGCAGATGGTGCCATTCGTATCGAGCCTATTATGCTTGGTGCCGATATGTTCCACGAAGATACCCTGTCTTTCACCTATTGCCAAACCCCGTTCACCTATCGTTTGGGCAGCGAGCCGAGTATCGCGGTCGAATTTGCCGACGGCAAGACCCTTTCGTTCGCTAACACCATAGATGCCTCGACCTCGCACCATATCTTCGCCCGTGACGGTCAAGTCAAACAAGTCATCGTAACCATCAAATTGTAATCTCATGAAAACTCACTCCCGTACATTTTGCAGCCTCTCGTTGTACATTCTGTGTGCATTGTGCCTTGTCCTGGCTTCTTGCCAGAAGAAAGACCCCACTGAGCAGCAAATCGACCGCCTTTTGTCTGAGATGACCCTCGAGGAGAAAATCGGCCAGATGACGCAGGTCTGTGGCGGTTGGTATTCCGACGACCTTGCCAACCAGGTGCGTGCGGGGGCAGGTTCTATGCTCAACAGCGTGGGTGAGGAGGCGAACTACTACCAGCGCATTGCCGTTGAGGAAACTCGCCTGGGTATCCCGATGATTTTCGGTCGTGATATCATCCATGGCTACCATACTATCTATCCTATTCCGCTCGGTCAGGCGGCTACTTTCGATCCCGCTTTGGTTGAGCAGGCGGCCCGCCTTACGGCCAACGAGGCTGTCCATGCGGGGCTGCGTTGGACATTCTCCCCTATGGTCGATGTAGCGCGTGATCCTCGTTGGGGGCGCATTGCCGAGGGCTATGGAGAGGATACCTACCTTACCTCTGTCATGGGCGCAGCCTGTGTGCGTGGCTATCAGGGTGCCGACTACCACCCTGCAACGGGTCAGGGTACTATCGATATGGCGGCTTGTGTCAAGCATTTTGCAGGCTATGCCGTTTCCGAGGGTGGGCGTGACTACAACACTACTTGGATTCCAGAGGTGCAACTCCGTGAGACCTACCTTCCGCCCTTCAAGGCGGCTGTTGATGCGGGTTCAGCGACTATCATGTGTTCGTTCAACGACCTCAATGGTGTGCCTGCTTCGGCAAACCGTCACCTCAATGTAGACATCTTGCGAGGCGAGTGGGGATATACGGGTATGCTTGTGTCCGATTGGGCATCCTCGGCGAATATGATTGCGCACGGCAACTGTGCCGACTTGCGTGAGGCGACGGTGTTGAGCGTCAATGCACAGATGGAGATGGATATGGAGGGGCATGGCTATCCGTGGTACCTCAAAGAACTCGTCGAGAGCGGCAAGGTCAGCGAAAAGCAGTTGGACGCTTGTGTGCGGGATATTTTGCGTCTGAAGTTCCGCTTGGGGCTGTTTGAGAATCCGTATTGTACGCTCGATTCCACGCAGTACTTTACGACGGAGGCATTGGCAGCCGCACAGCGTGCCGCCGAGGAGTCAGCCGTTCTGCTCAAGAACAACGGCATACTCCCGCTCTCCACTCTCAATACGCAACGCCTCACTGTTCTTGTCTGCGGTCCTCTCTGCAATTCCCAGCACGACCAGAACGGTACATGGTGCTTCGACAAGGTCGATTCCATGACCGTTACCCCGCTTATGGCGTTCCGTCAGTTGGCTCGTGAGGGCAAGATACGCCTCATTGAGCAGGAGGGCAAGCATTGGTCGCGCGAGGTTAGCCTGGACAATATCAATCAATTGGTTGCCAAAGCCCGTCAAGCCGATGTAGTTCTCTATTTTGGTGGCGAGGAGAGTATTCTTTCGGGCGAAGCACGCTGCCGTGCGCATCTCGATTTGCCGGGCGACCAGTCGGCTCAGTTGCGTGCGCTCAAGGCCACGGGCAAGCCGGTGGTGCTGACTGTTATGGCGGGTCGTCCGCTCTGTATAGGTGCGGATATTGACATAGTCGATGCCGTGTTGTATGCATTCCACGGTGGCACCATGCAAGGTCCGGCGTTGGCGAACCTGCTCACAGGCGTAGTCGCTCCGTCGGGGCGTTTGCCGATGACTTTCCCGCAGGCAGAGGGGCAAATACCGATGTACTATAACAAGAAGAACACGGGTCGCCCCACCGACCATCCCGTCTTGATAGACCAGATTCCCGTGGGTGCGCCGCAGTTCTCGTTGGGCGAGTCCAGTTATTGGCTCGAGTATGGAGATAAGCCTCTCTTCCCCTTCGGCTATGGGCTTACCTATACCACTTTCGACTATAGCCCCGTTACGCTGTCCGATACGCTGCTTGCTATGGGCAGAAATGCCACCCTTACCGCTTCGTGTACCATCACCAATACGGGCAATAGGGAAGCCGTTGCTGTTCCGCAACTCTATATTCGCGACCTTGTGGGCAGCCTCACCCGCCCCATCCGTGAGTTGAAAGGTTTCGAGCGGGTATCGATTCCGGCAGGTGAGAGCCGCACGGTGCAGTTCACGCTCTCGGAGGACGACCTGGCTTACTGGCATTTGGCGGATGGCGTTACTTTGGGTGCGGACGGTCGCTATGTCCGTTCTGCCGAGCCGGGCGATTTCCAAGTATGGATTTCCCGAAGCAGTGCCGAAGGGACTCCCGCTCGTTTCCGATTGCAATAACTATTACGCCCCTGCCAACAATAGGAATAATTAAAATCTACAAACAACCGAAAAGCACCTTATCAGCAAGGGATAAGCAACCCTTACGCAAGGGATAGGCAACTTATATATGTTAACTAAATCAAATACACAGTCATGAAAAGAAATCTACTTTCATTTCTTCTGCTTTCCGCCGCGTTGTTCGGCGCAGAGTGTGGCTTTGCCAAGGTGTACTGCCACGAAGAACTGACTCAAGGGACGAACACGATTTATCTTTCGTGCGAGAAACTCTCGCTGGGCAACTATCGCCTGACTGTCGAGGGCGAAAATTTGGCAGGCTTTGGTGGTACTTTCTTCAACCCGGGGGCGGTGGATATCCGTACCACGATTACGACCAACACCCCCACCAAACTGGTCTGCTCCATAGCCGCAGAATCCGACCCCGTTTTCTACACCCCGCTCTATGTCTTGATGCCGGGTGAGGTCAATTTCGGTACGCTGAGCGACATCGAGTGGAGTACTTGCGGCGATGGCGAGCAGGACACCAAGGCGCCTGTCATGGAGAGTGCCACTTTCGTCAGTGCCACCCACAACAGCGCAGTCATAGCCGTCTCGGCAACCCCGGCGGACAGTATTGCGCTCTATCAGGTGCAGAGCGGTGAGACCAAACTCGGCTCTTTCGTTCCCGCAGACGGACAGATTACTGTAACGGGGCTTGCGAGCGGCACGGCTTATACGCTCCAAATCTATGCCCTGAAAACCACGGGTTTGCTCTCCGAGAACTACAAGGAGGTGTCTTTCACCACATCGAGCCTTACCTATTGCGATTTCCCCACGGGGCATCTCGGTAATGCCGACTTTGGCGACCCAGCAGGTCGTATCCTGCTGACTATCACCAAGAAGAGTGATACTTCCATTGGCGTCAAGGTGCTGACCAACAGCGAAACGGTTATCGACTGGTATCATGTAGAGATTAACGGTGTAGCAAAAGAGGTCGGAACCAAGAATGCAGGTACGGTCGTTACCACCGAGTTGGTTTTCGACGAACTCGCCGGTTTGGACTTTACTTGCAATGTCTTCTGGCATACGCCGGCATTGGGCGATGGTCAGTGGGTTACCAATCCTTTTGAAGTAACGGCTTCGCAGTTGTGTCAGGATTCTTCCACAGCCATTGAGGCAGTCGAGACCTTGGCCCGTCACGCCCAAAAGGTAATTCGCAACGGCGAACTCCTTATCCTCCACAATGGCATCTACTACAACGCTTTAGGTACCGTCGTAGAGTAAGCCGGTGTGTTTGCTGTCGTGTGCCAAACACTCCATAGCAATACAAACGCATCATTCAAGCAAACAACATAACATAATAACTAACTAATTCAATTTCAACCATGAAAAAGGTATCTTTTCGATTATTTGCCATAGCGCTTATGTGTCTATGTGCAACAGTAACGGCTTTTGCAGCCGTTGATTGGTCGCAGTATGTCTTCGTTGGCGATGGTGTCGGCGGAGGTGCTTACTCCAACAAGTACAAGGTAGAGACCGTTGACGGTCTTAGCGTTGTGAATATCCAAAAACCCGGTTTTGCTTCGGAGGCGGGTATCTACATGACTTTCCCTTCGGGTATTTCTTCCTGTTCGGTGTCGAGTGATATTCAGGGTGCAGGTATTATTTTGCACCTCTCTGCCTTTACGGCACAAGAGACCGAGGTGACGGTCGTGCATGCGCAGGGCACCGTTGTCTTCCATGTCTACTATGCCGATGGTGCTGCCGCCCAAAAGGACAATGTAGTGCTCAACGAGACGGCTACTGCCTCCTCGGGTACGGCTTCCAACGGTAATGACGGCAACGAGGGTACTCGCTGGGAGTCCGACCATACGGATGACCAATGGTGGATGTGCGAGATGGCAGAGCAGAGCCAATTCAATACGGTGCAAATCCTTTGGGAGAACGCGTATGCCAAGAGTTTCCGCCTCGAGGTCAGCAACGATGGCACGACCTGGACCGCTATCAGTGCCGTTACCGACCAAACCCTATCGGGCTTCCCCTATTTGCAGACTCTTTCGGTTGGCGAGCAGAATGCCAAGTATGTGCGTTTCTATGGCATCGAGCGTGCGACGGGCTATGGCTACTCTTTCTGGGAGTTGCGTGCTTTCGAGAAAAAGGAGCAGACGCTGACCACTATCACGCTCAAGTCGGCAGCCGACATCGTTAAGGTCGGTGAGACGGTGGCGCTTACCGCTACGGCCAAAGACCAAGATGGCGAAACCATGGAGGCGGAGATTACCTATACGGTGTCGCCCGCAGACGCAGGTACGGTTGCAGACGGTGTCTTCACGGCTGCCAAGTTAGGGGCTGTTACCATTACGGCTATCTCGGGCAGCGTCAGCAGCGACCCTGTCAGCCTCTTCTGTTACGAGGGTACCAATGTAGCCCTCAGTACCAATATCTCCACCGACAACAAGGTGATTGCACAATCCGATATGGGTACAGGTGGTACGGATGCTTTCTATGCCGTTGATGGCAATGAAGGTAGTGTATGGCAAGGTTCTGCTACGGGTAGCACAGCCGCTGATGAGACCTCGCGTACCTACGATTCGTGGTTCACGCTCGATTTGGGCGACTACTACAGCCTTAACTTTATCTCGATTCTCTTCGAGGGGGCTTGTTCGCAGGAGTACCATATCGACTGCTCGGTGGATAACGCCACGTGGAATGAAGCCTACAACTATGTGGGTGTTGCCGGTATTGACGGGCGTACCGACTTGATATACGGTGACAACCTTAAGAATGCTTCGGTAGTACGCTATGTACGCTTCTACAGCACCAAGGCAGCCACCCAGTATGGTATGAAGATATTCGAGATGAAAGTCTTTGGTACACCGACCACTGCGCCGGCTGATGAGGAGAAGCCGGTTATGGTATCGGCCGCTTTGGTTTCCAATACCTACAACACAGCCGTTATCGCTGTTTCGGCTACCGACAATGTAGGCGTGGCTTCCTATCATGTAGTGGACGCTACGAATAGCATTGACGCCAAATGCACCGCTAAGGATGGCAACATTACCGTTACGGATCTAACGCCATCTACCACATACAATTTCACCATTACGGCATTCGACCTCGTAGGCAACGAATCGGACAACTCCAAGAATGTGGAGGTTACCACCCCTGCACACAAGACCGCACCGGAGGCTCTTCCTGCCGTTCCCACCTACCCGGCAGACCAAGTGAAAGCCATCTATTCGGCTACCTATTCGGCAGACTGCAACTTTGGTGACTGGGGAAGCGGCACTGCCTATACCCAAGATACCTACGGCAAGAAGTTTACCACCATTGCATCTGGCTATTTCGGTTTGATTGATTTTGCACTCAACTGCGCTTCTATGGAGGCTCTCCATGTTGATGTATGGTGCGAAGAGGATATGACCTTGCGCTTCGTTCCGATTCACGGTGGTACAGAAGTCGGTGTTACCAAGTCTGTCGTTGGCGAACAATGGAACAGTTTTGATATTCCTCTTACCGAGTTTGCCGGTGTTACCGACTGGACCAATGTCTTCCAACTCAAGATAGACAACGCTTCGAACAAGACCTTCTGGCTCAATAATATCTATTTCTATACCACCCAAGCGCCCGATGTGGACACAGAGGCACCGACCGACTTCACAGTATCGGCAACGCCTTCTTATGTATCGGTGGACATCACGGCGAAGGCTACCGACAACTCGGGTGCAGTTATATTCCAAGTCCTCAACGGCGAATTGCAGATAGCCACACAAAACGCTGCTTCTGCCACGGCTGTTACTTTCACCGTTTCGGGTCTTGAAGCAGATACGGACTATGCACTTACTGTGAAAGCCGTCGATGAGGCAGGCAATGCGGCTGCCAATGTAGAAACGCTGTCGTTCACGACCAAGGCACTCCCAACAGCGGCTGTAGCACCTACTGTCACGGCGGATGATGTAAAGGCAATCTATTCCGATGCCTACACACCGGTTGTTGCACGCACCATGGGGAGTTGGGGCCAAACGACCGCTGAAACCGAGGTTACATTGGCTACGGACGACAAGGCTCTGTTCTATACCAAGTGCAACTATCTCGGCTGGGAATTGGGTGCAACCGTTGATGTAACCGACTACCCGTACTGCCATATAGACATCTATGTAGAGGAGGCAAGCTCGATTCAGTTCACGCCGATTTGGACAGGTGGTGAGGCAGTTAAGACCTATACCCTTGCCGCCGGTTGGAATGTGTTCAATATCGACCTTAAGTCGGACTTCGCAGCAATAGACTTGGCAACTATCTTCCAACTCAAATGGGCTGCTATGCCGGCTACTTGCTTCATCGACAATGTCTATTTCTACAAGCAAGACAAAACTACAATGATAGACGCTACTTCCTCTACTTCTCCCGCAAAGAAGACCATAGAGAATGGCCAACTTGTCATCACTCGTGACGGCATCCGCTACAATGCTATGGGGCAAGTGATTGAGTAATGATATAGGACAATACTACCTTGCAGTTCTCGAGAGAGAACTGTGAGGTAGTGTCTTTGATTCATGCACCGAAGAATACATAAAATGACAATAATACAACACACGAACTAACACAAAACGATCATGAAAAAAGTTTTTACTTTTGTGGCTGCTCTGTTCTGTATGGCGGCAGCGGCTTGGGCTGATGGAACGGAACTGTTTGACCCCTCACAGGCGTCAATAAACTATACCTACATTGCACCCAATTGGACAGAAGACAAGACCAGCACCGTCACCTACGATGCCACGACTGGAATCCTCTCGGTGGATATCAAAAATGGCCTGTCGGCTCAGTGGCAAGGACAGGTAAAACTGAACCACAATGTAGCATTCGACGAGACGAAGGCATACATCGTGTCGGTGAAGTTCCACTCGAACAAAGAGTTGGGCGGTGTTACGCTCAAGATGGATGATAATGCAGAGGTGGTATTTGCCAATCAGACGATTAAGTTGCCTGCAAACACAGATTATACCTTTATCTCTGAACAAGGCAATGGCGTGAAAGACAATAACAAGATTCTTGTGTTTGACTTTGGCTATGCGGCTGCCGGTACGCAAATCACGATTTCGAACATCTCTATCAAGGAGGTGGGCGACGCCGTAACGCCGGATCCCGTGACGCACCCGGCTCCTGCAACCGCTCCGATATACGCTGCTGCCGATGTATTCTCCATTTACTCGGACGCTTATACGGCCGGTACGGTGATGGCTATTGGCAGTTGGGGGCAGACGACCGCTATTCAAGAAGTGAACCTTGCGGATGACGACAAGGCGTACTACTGCACAACGGGCAACTATATGGGCTGGGAACTGAATAGCAATCAGGCTATTGCGGCACTATCTGACTATCCGATGCTGCATATGGATGTCTATGTGGCTGAGGCAGGGACGATTCAGTTTACACCGATTTGGGGCAAAGAGGCGCTGCATACCTATACCCTTGTAGCAGGTTGGAATGCATTGGATATAGACCTTGCGACCGACTTTGCAGGGATTAACGCAGCCGGTATATACCAACTGAAATGGGCTGCGATGCCGGCGACTTGCTATATCGACAATGTGTATTTCTACAAGCAAGGTACTTCCGGCATCATAGATGCAACCGTCTCTACTTCCCGCGTAAAGAAGACTATCGAGAATGGGCAACTTGTCATCACCAGGGACGGCACCCGCTACAACGCTATCGGCACCCGCCAGCAATAATAGTAACAGCAGCATTGCAGTATAGAACAAGAATCGGCGTATAGACACCAAGCCTATACGCCGATTTATTTGTGATTAGTCTGTTGTTTTGTCTTTATCCTCTAAGACAATTCTTCATTGTTGAAGTACATTTTCAGGTTCCGTTGTGTATCGAGCCCCATTTTCTGCCGCAACCGATACCGCATCATCTCCACGCCTCGCGGCGATATATTCAGCAGTGGCGCAATCTCTTTGGTCTGCAGACCCATTTTGATATAGACACAGAGACGCTTCTCTTGTTTGTTGAGCCATGGATACTTGGCGGTCAGTCGTCGGATGAATTGGTCATTTACGATGTCGAAGTTGTCTTCGAACCGGCTCCAGTCCACTGTTCCGTCGGTGTTGGTTGCCAGTCGTTGCAGCAGGTTTTGCAGTCGCACTTTCGCATCGGCTTCTTCGCCTTGGTTTAGGCAGTCTATGGTGCGTCTCAGTTCCCGTTGTATCGACTCGGTCAGTTCTTTGCGGGTATTCTCCGAGAGAATGATATGGCTCAGTTCTTGGCTCTTTTGGCGCAGGTCAAACTGTGCTTTGTCGTTCTCTAATTGCAGTATCTGCATCTCTTGCGCCCGAAGTTGTTCGTTTTTCTCTGCTTCGATACGCTCTTTGTTGCGTCGTATCTCTCGTCGTACCCACCATGTTATACCTAATCCGCATACGATACCCGCTACGACATAGAGTACGATCATCCATCCGCTCTTGTACCACGGGCGTGCAATGGTTATTGCGATGCTCCTTTCTGTCGTTCCTGTCGGAGTGAACATACGGATGTCCAGTGTGTAGTTCCCTGGTGCGAGGGCTGTCAGGTCGCGTTCCGTGGCGGCTGTGGCGGGCGAGAACTCTTTCTCTGAAGGGCGCAGACGAGTAGCATAGCGGGTATGGCTGCCGCTCTCGGTATTCCCGCTGTATTCTATGTGTAGCGAATAGACACCCGTTGGCAGGTCGATGCGCTGTTGCCGCTCGGCGTATGATTCTCCGTAGAGTTCCTTTTCGTTGGGGCTGAGGCTGCGTATACTGCGTATGTAGAGGTCTGCCTGCGGACATTCGTGCGGAGGGGTCTGTACAGACTCTATCTGCCGAAAACCGCTTATGCCGCCTACGATAGCCTGTCCGCTGTGGGTGAAATGGATATTGCTAAAGCCGCCTATCATGAACGCACCGTATTCCATACGCTCTTGTGCTGCCTCATACTTTCCTTCCGCTGTATTCCACGGGCGAATGAAGAGTTTGTCGTCTGTGATGAACCATAGGTTATGCGCCTCGTCTTGTTTTATCTGTAAATATCGTCCGATAGCAGGCACACCCACCTCTTCGGGCGTACATTCACACAGTGCTCCTGTTGTGTCCACTCGCCCGAGATACATGGCTGAGGATACAATCACCTCGTTGCCCACGCATGCAAGCGAATAGTGTTGTTGTGCCGAGGGGCAGGCTATCACCACCTCACGCTGTACCTGCCGTTTGTCTATATCCACCCGTAGCCGTTCGACGCCCTGCGACGAGAGTACCCATATATTTCCTTGATAGTCCGTTTGGTAGTAGAGAGCCGTCTCGTTGAATCCGTTTAGGTGTGCGATGCTCCAGCGCTCCCCGTTCCGTTGCAGCAGGGAGAAGCCCGTGTAAGTCCCCGCAATGGCGTAGCGGCTGCGGGCGTACGGGCGCACATTCCATACGCCATCTCCCTCCTCGATAGGCGTTAGACGGTTGCCGGTTATCTCAAACAACCCTCGGTTGTGGCAGCAGACCAATCGCCCGTCTGTCTCTTTGATGTTCCATACTTGCCCCAATGAGTTCTCTATCAACTTTGGTGTGTTTCCCTCTATGCGATATACTCCTTGGTTCGTGCCGAGTAGCAGGCTCCCTTGGTATTCGATCGCCGCATACCCGGAACCGTAATCGTCTCGTATATTGTTCAGTACACGCACAGGAGACATCAGTCGTATGCAGTCGATACCTTTGTCTAATCCGATCCATAGGTCGTTTTGCCGGTCGAAGAGCAGGCTCAGTATCGTGTTGTTCTGTAGTCCGTTGTCGCGGTTTAGATAGACGCAGTTTCGTCCATCCAAGTCCGTTAGTACCAGCCCGTTACGCACAGTGCCGAGGGCAATGTGGTACTTATTCAGTGCTACAGCGTAGAGTTGGTTGTTGGTGATGAAGCGGTCCGCCTCGGTCGGCAGTCGCTTCAGTGTTTCTCCGTCGTAGGTGTATAGTCCTTTGAAGTCTGTAGCGATGAGTATCTGGTCGCCGTAGGGCAGTAGGGCGCAGACCACAGCCCCTTGAATAGCCTCTGTCCCCCGCAGCGCATGCAGCCGGTTTGCGCTGAGAATGAATACATTGTGCGCAGTAGCAACATAGAATTCCCCGTTCGCAAGCAAGGCAGTCCGTATCACATCTCCTGGGTCAATTACCTCCGTGTGTCCGCCTTGGTAGAGCAGAAAGATATAGTTTCTTGTCTGTACATAGAGGCATTGTTCGGAGGGGAATATACGCCATACTTCGCCAAACTGCTTGTATCGTTCGGGTATCTGTTCGGTCAGCGTGTGATAGTCCAACCCGCCGAATGTATTGGGCGTGAAATACCCGAACTCATCTGTTCCGCCGGCGTAGACATGCCCTTCGGTATCGGTCGCAAGGGCGCGCACCACGGTTGAGTTCCCGATGCCGTAGAGATGCCAGCGTGCGCCGTCATACTCGAGCACCCCATAGTTGTTGGCGGCGTATATCCACCCGTTGGGATGTTGTAGGATGTTCCAGTTTTGGGTCCCGGCTTTGTAGTCGTCTGGCGTATAGTTTTCTGTTACCGGCACCCATTCCGCTCGATACCCGCTATCATTATACGCACCTTCTGCTGTCAGCCCCCAAGCCACTAGCAGTCCCGAAATGATTATCAGCCGTTTTCCTTTCATATCCGTACACAAGTATCTCCGTGTACAATGTATATATTCTTCGCACACGAAGTTACCTATCAGCGCACAAAGTTACATCTTTTCCCCGACATACGCAAGTCGCAATGCCAACTCCCTTATCCACCCTGAATGGTCATTGTGTATCGTACGCATTATTGTGTCTACTACGGGGAAAATCATCATTCGTAATTCATAATTGCCAAGATGCCACTCTTAAGCGGTTAAGTGTATGTGATTCTCCTCTGAATTCCCTATGAATAAGCATAAAATACGCCCCGCTTCTCAGGAAACGGGGCGTAAACTGTGCGAACGAAAGGAAGACTTTACAGTCGTTCGTTGAGTGCTTGATAGAAGCGTGGCGAGACGGGGACAGGCTTGATGTCGGGCGTATCGAGTTCGGCTACGATTACTCCCTCCTTGTCCCGCCGTAACACTTTGATGTGCTTCGGGTTAACAAAGTACGACCGTTGGCAGCGTACTATCCCGTGTTGCTGCAATCCCTCTTCTACCGAGCGCATTGAGTTCCGCAGCGCATACTTTTTATGGCTGTCGCTCTCCATATAGTGTATATGGATGTAGTTCTCGTCTGCCTGAATGTAGAGAATGGCATCAGCGGCAATTACCAATTTCAGTCGTTGTGTGCTGTCGTAGAAGCGCATGAGGTTCTCCTCCGCTGCGGGCAGTTCTGCCTTTGGGGTCGCACACATCAGCAGGTTGATAATGGTGTACGGATAACTGACCGTAGCGAGCAACAGCAGCATGCATCGCCCTGCTACGGGGAAATAGTGGTATTGTCCTTTGTACATCAGCGTCATGTAGAGTGCCATGAAGAGTGCCATTACCACCACTTCTGCCAGGCTCCAGAGGATATAGAACACCCACGGCAGCCGCAGGTGTTTCCTGCATACCGTCATCGGTATGCGTGAGCCGCAGAGTACACCTATCATGATACACATCAGCATCAGCGTGTTGAAGACCAGCATATCTTGCCCCATACCGAGGAAATCCACCATCCATTCCGAGTGGTAGAGCAGGATAAAGCAGAGGAAGAATGCCGGTATCGCCAGCAAGTGCAGAAAGAGTGCCGTCAGGCTCAGTATAGTAGTCGGAATTCGTTGCATTTTTCGTCAATATCGCTGGTGTGACGAAAGCAGAAACTCACTGATTTCGTCACATTATTTACGTTTTAGTCCTCTTTTGCCTGTATTCTATCAAGAATTATGCCATTTAGTCACTATTCTTTGCCGTATCATCCCGTTCGCTGTACTTTTGCACCCGAAATCGAAATCCCCTCTCGTGTAGCCCACAAGGATGTGGATGACAGAGCGGGCATTTCCATTGTAATCAACCGCAAACGGGTTATTCTCCACGATAAAATGAAACGAATATATGGATGCAATCAGCCAAATAAGTAAAGGTATGAAAAAGGTAGTTGTATTGGGAGACTCTATCTCCCGCGGCATAGTCTTGCGCGACGAGCGCTATGCTATTCTGGAGCAAGGTTTTTTGGAGCAGAGTGCTTCAGTTCTCGATCTTACGGTACAGAATTTCAGTAAGATGGGGTGTACCATTGCCCGTGGTGTACAGATACTTGAGCAACGCAAAGACGCAGTTGCAGCGGCAGACTTTACGCTCTTGGAGTATGGAGGTAACGATTCCGATTTCTTTTGGAATGAGATAGCCGAGACGCCCGAAGAGAAACACTTTCCCAAGACGGGGCTTCTGCAGTTCCGTGCGCTCTATACGCAGATGATTCGGCGTGTGCGCGAACTCGGCAGCCAACCTGTGATGCTCAGCCTTCCTTTGATGGACGGACAGCGTTTCTTCGACTATACCACCCGCACCATGTCTTCGGTTGAGCGTGCGCATATCCTCTCGTGGTTAGGTGGTCAGTTGGAGCGTATTCGTAACTACCACGATATGTACAATATGGAGGTCTATCGTATTGCCATCGAGCAGCAGGTTCCTATCATCGATATTACGACGCCTTTCCTGGACAATAAGGACTATACGCAGTATATCTGTGCCGATGGTATCCACCCATCGGAAGCAGGGCATGCCCTTATGGCAGAGCGTGTCATCGCTTACTATCGTTCTTTCGTTCTTCATCAAGCCTCGAACTTTTAATCCCTAACATCCGACTCTGACAGCCCCAAAGGGTGTTCTGGTTTCCGATAACGCAAGCGGTCTGATAACAGCAGGCGGTCTATCAGACAACATAGGACGCACCATATTTGTTGGTGCGTCCTATGTTGTCTGTGGAGCTAGCGGGATTCGAACCCGCGTCCAAACAAGGAAAGTTTACGCTTTCTACACGCTTATCTTGGCCTTCATTTTCGTCCTGCGGCAAGACCCAAGCCACCAACCGCAGGCTTATCTGCTTTGTGTTTCGCCCCGTCGTCGCAGCCCGACAAGGCTATTCTGTATATTTCCGCACCGCTTGATCCTATCAGCCTACAGACTCGGCTTGGAGCGATGTCTCGTTCAGGCACCTTGTGCCCGAATAAAGTAACCTACTATACTTCGGTTAGGCAGCGAGAGCAACAGTGTTGTTGTCAGTTATAGTTCGCAGACGATATTTACGAGCGTCTCTGCAGGGCTCGGCGTGCTTACATACCCATTCTACCTGCTGTCAAAACCAAATAGCCCCGTTCTTGGTGTAGCCTCGCGGCAGCTTTTTGCCAAGCGGATTATCCGTCCGAACTGCTTTGTCTGGTACGAAAAGCACCGCAAAGGTACGACAATTCCCGCATATACACAAATGTATACGATTTTTCCGTGTAATAAATCCATATCGAAAAGGCAAAACAGTGCCAAGATAGGCAGTCTTATTGCCTGCATACGGAGTTGGGTAGTTCTTTCGTGTGCGGATAGTAGTGCGTCAGAATCTCTTCGTACGATGCTCCCTCAGCCGCCATTTCGGCAGCCCCTATTTGACATAGTCCTACGCCATGCCCCCAGCCGTGACCACGCAGGACAAACGCAGAAGGAATAGATTGGGGAACTTGGCATGACACATCCCTGCTTTGTTCCAAGGGCCCTGTGTTGTCTTCGTACAGCGTTTCTACCTCGAACCACGAGGAATAGAGGCAACTGCGGCTGAGCCAATAGCGGATAGTGAGTTCCTTGCCGATAGTTTCCGTCCGCCGAGTCCCGACTATCTCGAGCGAATAGATACGCCCGCTTGCGCCCCGCAAAAGAGGATGCAACGCCACTATCTCACCGAAGTCCTGGCCCGACTTGGTGCGGATGATGTCCGCCAACTCCGCCTGCGAGTAGCGCACTTCCCAGTCGTGGAAGTCCTGCGTCTCTTGGTCGTAGTTGTTCAGCACCAGACGAAGCAGGCGTGAGTTGCCAACAGCCCGACCGCAATAAGGGCAGTCTACCGATGTAAGATACGGCACCTCAACATCCTCCCAACAGGTGGCAAACTGCTCGGTCTTGCCTCCGCAGCACTTGTGGTAGCGGGTGTCGCAAATCTCGCCCATGTAGGTCAGTACCAGCCCTTCGGTTGCCCGCACGGCCTCTATGGCACGGGGATTGCGGCGGCGAGTTCCTTCGTAACGCTGGCAGTGGTCATCCCCGCAGACATCGTAGCCTTCGTGCCCCGTACGGTTGCGCCCGAGCAGGATGTTCATTGCCCAAGTGCGGGAGATAACGGCGTGGGCTTTGAGCAATTCGAGAGGACTGTCTGCAGACATCTCGGAGGATATGACAGAAGTGAGGTAGTCCTCCAAGTCCAGCACATTGACGGCTGTCTGCGTCCCGTCCGCATTCTGCACTATCTCGAGTCGCCCCTCAAACTCTTGGTCTTCGAGTCTATCCCAATGGAAGCCAATTCCGATACGCACATTATGCAACAAAAAACCGTGTTCTTGTTGCTCGTAGTCAATATGCGGGGCAGTCAGCACCCCAACACGAATCTGCATATATCAATGTATTACTTATGTATTTGCGTGAGTCGTGCCTGTAACTCCCAAGTGCGCAGGCGGTCTTTGTACCAGTTGTTGCGGTTCATAGCAGGAATGTCGCAGTTAGCGTCGGAGTTGTCTTCCCAGCGGCGGCAGTTGTAGACTACATCGTAGATACGACCGATGGGGTAGTCGCGCGAGATACGCAACCCGACCGCATAGTCCTCTCCGTACTTGGTAGTGGGGAAATCTATCGTGCGCAACAGCGGTACATAGAACGCACGAGGAGCACCTAAGCCATTGATACGCAATGCGTTGTTTCGCCCGTTCTCTTCAGTCCATTCACGGTGGTCTATCACGCCCGGCGGCAGCGGGTTGCCCTCTATATCGGTCATCTGATAGGTGCCAATCACCATACCATATTGCCCCGCTTCGAATGTGTCAATGAACCGCTGCACTGTCGTTTGGTCATGGTAGGTGTCGTCCGAGTCCAACTGAATGGCGTATTTCCCGCAGCGGGGGTCGTGGATTGCCTTGTTCCAGTTGCCACCGATGGCGTGCCACGACTTGTCCTGCGCAATGTATATCAGTTCGGGGATGTTCGGGTGCTGCTCTCGCAGCCGGTGATTGTCGGCAACTAATTCTTTGATTACTTCCTGCGTGCCGTCTGTCGAGTTGTCGTCCACAATAAACACATTATAGGTATAAGGCGCACGCACCTCTTGCGAAAGCGCACTGCGGATAGCATCCCGCACGGTGCGTACTCGGTTGCGGCAAGGGATGATGACGCTTGCCGTCGTGCTGTTCTCCATTGGTGTAAACCCGCCAAGGTTTTTATACTGCAACGGCTGCAGGTACGCCCCGATGCGGCGTAGGTGTGCTGTAACGCACTTTTCCATCTCTATCTGTACGCCACGGTTGCGAGGGTCTACATAGTCGAACAGTTTCTCGCCCGACTTGCGGGTGTCGGTTTCTATCTCGTAGTAGAGGTATTCGGGGATATGTACGAGTCCGCAGTCGCCCGTACCGCCCTCTGTGGCACGCAATCGCAAGTCGTATAGCCCTGCGTATTGGTAGTCGGTGTCCATGGCTGCCACGAGGGCTTTCAGTCGGTCGGTGCGCCAGAGCATGACGCTACCGAAATCGAAATCGTCCCGCAGTGCCCCCTGCTGATAGTCAATCACGGGTGCTTCGGTAGTATTCCCGCCGATAGACTGAAAGCGGTCGGCATAGACCATCGTCGCTCCCGTCTGCTCCAACACTTGCACCATGCGCTCCTCCGCACGATACACCCAATCTATCTCGGGCTTAATCTGTATCAAAATGTAAGGCGCAGCAGCCGTTTGGGCAATTTGGTGTATCTCCTCCGTAGCGCAAATACGCCCAGGCAGTAGAAAAGTATCTGTCATGTTGTTTTGTATTTGATTCTGTGTGAATAATTGTTTCTGTAGAAACTAATAGAGCAGTCCGAACATCCAGAGCGGGAGGATATGCCCAGTGGCGTACTCAATATCATCACGGACCACATAGCCCTCTTGTATGCTCTGCAAGATATCGTAACAGTGTGTTGCGGTTCATGCCGAGGTTGCGTTCCAGTGCACGGAAGTTCGGCTTAAAAGGTACCGATTGCGCAAGGATATACATCCGCTGTCCACTGCCACCCTTCTCTTATTATAAGCCATTCACGGAACGAGAGAGGGGCAAGGTGGTACTCCGACTTACGGCGACTGATGTCTGCTCCGCCCCGTTCCAAATCGAGTATGGAGGAAGCCTGTGTATATTAATTGCAATTGAGGGATTGGGGCGTAGATATGCTTTATCTCGTTCGACCAACCGTGATATTTGTGTATTTCGTCTATCAGCAGCCGCTTGCCGCCTTGCTGATAGAACGCCAATGCCATGTCGAAGAGGCGGTGTTGCGAGAAGTAACAATCATCTGCCGTTATATAGTAGGGTGTTCTCTTTGCCTGTGAGCAGAATGTGTAGTAGTATTGTAGACTTGCCCACACCGCGTGCACCGAGAATAGCAATGAGCCGTCCCTCCCAGTTAATTTGGCTGTATAAGTAATGCACAAAGCGGATGTTCTTTGTGCCTTAGAGCCGCTGCATCGTTTGCTGCAGTTGCAGCATAGCCGGTTCTATTGGGTGCATAGGCGTGTTTGTTTTTAATCGCTATCCGCTGCAAAAGTACCACTTATTTTTGAATTGTGCAATAAACTGCGGCGTGGATTACGCAGTTTTCTGTATTTTCTGCTTGCTCTATGCCGCAATTTTGCTTGTTGCTTGCTCTATGCCGCAGTAGGGCTATTGTCAGTGCTTACATACGCTGTGGAGGACAGAATGTGGCAAGGTTTGTAGCAAACTATGTAGCCAAGTATGTACATAAAAAGAAGGTTGCCCACGGTGGGCAACCTTCTGTCGCTGTATGCGATACGGCGTTTAGAATTTGTAGCGGACACCAATGGTGATACCGGAGTAGAGACCTGCTCCGTAGAAGCCTGCTCCGCCTCCATCGAACCAAGCACCTACATTCGGACGCCAATCTACAGAGAGTTCGAGCGGGAACCAGAAATCATAGTCCACGCCGCAGTGTCCAACAACACCGGCATAACCGCCGGTAATACCCCAAAGGAAACCGGCACCCGCACCTACGCCGAGACTCCAGTGCCACTCACCCTTGTTGTTCCAAGGAATTTGTGTACCGAACGGGTCAATCCAATCGTAAGTACAAGTAGCACCGATACCGGAGAACGCAGGAAGTTCGACTGCCAAATCAATCATATTGGCAGCACCGAGGTTGTGCTGATAGGAGAACGATACACCATAACCGATGTTACCACCGATAGCACGAGGTTGAGCATTCACAAATGCCACACTCACAACAGCCATTACAACTGCAAGCAAAAATTTCTTCATAATACAATGAAATTTTAAATTAAAAATGTTTTGAATGTATTGAATGTATAGAATTTAGTTTGCCCATTGTTCGTTGGTGCTATAGTATATGTAGGAAGCCCCACGCCCTACGGTCTCATAAGTACCACTATAATTGGTCAACTGACCATAAAGTACTACAAAATCACCTACTTGTACTTGCTCGGTGCTTGTCAACTTCTGACCATTCTTACCATAGACTTGGTAAGCGTAGAATGTCGAATAGGAAGAATCGTCCTTGGTAGGTGCAATGGTAAACAGCGCATTGCCATAAGTCTTTATCGCCTCCTCATTTCCACTATTTATACTGCGCACATAACCTTTGATGTAATACTTGTTGGTGGTAGTCTTTCCGGAAGTGCTTATCAGACTATCGCAGAGGGCGTTGGCTTGATAAACATTAAGTGTACCGGCAGGGACATCCGCACCCTCCGGGTCGGGAGTAATAACCGTAGTATCAATCTTGCCATTGAATACATCATTGGTACTGGAATAGACATAAGCGGCACCTCTTCCAACGGTCTCGTAGGTGCCTTTGTAGTTAGTAAGTTGTCCGTATAGTACTACATAGTCGCCTACAGCAATAGCCTTTTCAGTCTGTATCTTCTTGCCGTCCTTACCATATACTTGGTAGGCTATCAGAGTCTGTGTAGATACGCCCGTGCTGACACCTGCCAATGTAAAAATAGCATTGCCATAATTTTGTACCGCAGAAGCGTTATCTTCGTCAAGACTTTGTATCCACCCCTTTACATAATACTTTTCAGTAGTAGATGCGCCACTTGCTAACTGCGAACATATCTTTCGTGCTTGCGCTACGGTCAATGTACTATCCGGTATATCGATATTTTCTGGTTCGGGGAGAGTTGTTATACCTTCCTGATTGTGGCTGTTGTCGCCTGGATTCTTAATGGCGGGAGATTCGGAACAGCCGGCAGCAAAGAGGGCTACAGCCAAGAACGACGAGAGGACGAAACGATATGTTTTCATTAGATAGAAAAGTGTTATGTGGAAATTATCGTGTGTTGCTTATGTGGAAATTATCGTGTGTTGCCACACTTTCTGGGGACAAAAGTACACAAAAAAAATGACATACGAAAATAGTCGGTGTATTTTTCTCTATTTTGTGGAAAAGAATCCATATATTGCAGGGCAACCGCATCAAAATTAGGTAGTATTCTATAGATGTATTTCCTCCTGTCTATGAGCGGTTTGGCGCTAAACGGATGACTTTGCTACGCGATTGGGAGACGACGCGGCTCGCGTCGTTATCGGCTTTCCCGAACTATAGATATGCTCTAATTTGTCTTTCTGATGGCATTTTAATGCTATTTTGATGACTATTGTGCTATTTCCTGCTTGTTATGTTACTATTTTGATGCGGTTGCCTGGCATTTTCTGTCCGAACGAGGTAGTCGGCGGCAAGGTGCAAAATCGTAAAAATTGACACTTTTTTTTTGGGGGGGGGCGGAGTTCTTTCGGAAAGGATGGTTACTGCTAAACGGAAGTTCGGGAGAAATAAAATTTTAAGGGG
>CAVFHY010000001.1:51596-89268 GCA_963622445.1 Bacteroidaceae bacterium | reverse complement strand
GCAAGGGATAAGCAAGGGATAGGTAAGGGATATAAGTGCGAAATTAGTGGCTAATTTGTCCTACATTTGTTCGATAATTGCTCGATGTTCTTCTCTCCCGAAAAATACGATCAACAGACTCAACAAATTCAATTTCCATACTTCCAAACGGCAGACCTACTTTCCTATGCTCTCATAACCGTCACATTCAAAGTGTCTGGCAACACGCACCCATCCAAACAAGTCATTTCGTGTAAAAAAAGCCATAAAATAGTGTAAATTTTCTATTTTTGCGCTATTCAGTTGCACATATCAGAAAAATGTCGTACCTTTGCACCCGAAAACAAATAAAATTTTCATAGTTAAGGTTTAGGTTTAATGGCAATAGGAGGCTGTGAAGTTTCCTATTGTTTTTTCAAACTATCGACCACATGAATCCAATCACCCATTCTCCGGTGTATGTAGTCCAAGCCACACGGTGAGGAGGTACTCCGGAGAGCATAGAGACCCTGTAAGGGCTTTTTTTATATGAAAAAATATAACCTGTCCACATCGAAAGACACGCCGCAAGAATACACGAAGGTCGCGATAGACGCGGAGCAAACACCGGGCGCAGAGTGGGATTGTCCCGATTTGACAAACCCCACAGAGGCGCGCAAGGCGTTTATCGTATCGGAGATATTCCGGCGCAAATACTAACTCCAAGAGGAGGCAATCAAGCAGCCGTAAAAGGCTGTAATATGCAAGCTTGACTATGCCGTAGCGTAGTCGGCAGCAACCAATTGAATTTATAAACCTAATATACATATTTAAGAATATGGCAGTAACTTACATGACTGCAGAAGGTCTGCAGAAACTGAAAGATGAACTCCGTTTCCTGGAGAGTACGGAGCGTCCGCGTGTTATCGCAGCTATCGCCGAGGCGCGTGACAAGGGCGACTTGAGCGAGAATGCAGAGTACGATGCGGCGAAAGAGGAGCAGGGTGTATTAGAGAGCAAAATCGCCCAACTCAAAGGCAAAATAATGGACGCGCGTATTATCGACCAGAGCAGTATTAAAACCGATGAAGTGCAAATACTCACCAAGGTGCGCGTGCGTGTAAAGAAGACGGGTACAGAGAAGACCTACCAACTGGTAACGGAGGGCGAAGCAAATATCCAGCAGGGTAAAATCGCCGTTACCACACCTATCGCCAAGGGGCTGATGGGCAAGAAAGTAGGAGACATCGCCGAGGTACAAGTACCTGCGGGCAAAATGGAGTTGGAAATCCTCGAGATTTCTCTATAATCCGCAGAGAGAACGCTCTCCAATCCATAGGATTTTTTACTCTAATTAACCGTATTACAATTCTTTTAGTATGACACTCTTCACGCGTATCATCAACGGGGAAATTCCCTCCTATAAGGTGGCGGAAGACGACCGCTTCTATGCTTTCTTGGATATCAATCCCTTAACCAAAGGGCATACGCTGGTTATCCCCAAGTTGCCTGAACCCGAAGCGGATTATATCTTCGATTTGGACGATAACACCCTTTCGGGGCTGATACTCTTTGCAAAAAAAGTCGCTCGCGGTCTAAAAGAAGCCACGGGGTGCAAGCGTATCGGTGTAGCCGTTTTGGGTATGGAAGTCAACCATGTACATGTGCACTTGGTGCCTATGAACACAGAGAAAGACATGCTCTTTACCAACCCGAAACTTTCTCTTCCCGCTGACGAGATGGCAGCGACAGCCAACTCCATCGCAGAGGCGATAGAGAAACTCGACTGAGCAAGTATACGAAAGACAACCACAACCCACTATCAAGAAACCAACAACTTACTAAAGTATTAGGGAATAGGGAACCGCCGGATGGCGGTTCCCTATCTTTAATGGGACTGCAATGGTCTTTAATAGTGTAATGAACGGAGTCTTTATTTATGGAGAAAAGAACATCAATTTGAGACAACGCTATCCTTGTTCAATCGGTTACGATACTTGGATATTTGGAGCGATGTAGTTCGTAGTCGCATCTCTAATTGACAGATATCCTGCATCGTAATGCCAAGACGATAGGTACTCATCATAGCTTGCGCATCGTTCCTGGTTAAGTACCATACCGTACGCGATTTCGTCCCCTCGTAGCAGATGCGGATAGGAGGGGTTGCCGCATTTCCTTGTTGAGCGACAGTCACAGCGGGAGTATACGAATCGATAAAATGGAGCAACCTAAGAGCATCCTCCGATGATAGGGTTAGTATCTCATGCCAGCCCCCTGACTCAAAGGCATGTGTACTACCCAAGAAGTGGTCTTGTAGGCTATCCATCGAGAGCGTAACCGACTCAAATCCCAGTGCTTTACCACCGTAGTAGAAGCACCTCATATCTATTGCGCCATTATCGCGAACAGAGGTTTGTATATAGTTGCGTTGTGTATTCGCAGTTGTACGGAGGAGTTTATGTGTATAGTGTCCATAGTCCTCGTATTGTTCATTCTTCTCATAACGAAACTCTTTCAGTAGCGAGTCTGCCACAGGCAAGAGCGCGGTACGCAACGAATCGTAATAAGCGTACGATTTCTCTTGTGCCACGAGTGACAAACTGTCTTGTTGTCGTTTCTCCTGTCGCCGCTGTTCAACACTTGGGTGCGATTGGCATGAACAGAAACCGACCAAGACACACGAAATAAGGACAAAATAACGCGTATGCATAGCAAAAAAGGTTGATTTAGACCGCAAAGGTACGCTTTTTTCGTCAAAAACAAAAGAAAAACAGAGTACAAGTTGTGTACGCAGATTTTTTTTTGTAACTTTGCAGCGCAAATGCATAGGTTATCGGAAATTACGAGTTGTGCATTGTGCATTATTAAGTCATACACGGAACGAAAATACTAATACAAAAACATGTTTTATATGAAAAAAGGTTTATTGTTGTCTATCATTGCGGCAGCAGTGTTGACATCTTGCGGCAAACTTCAGAAACCGGAAGAAATCAATGTAAATCCGAACCCACTGACCGTAGTAGGAAACAAAGTAAATGCGGACATTACGGGTACTTTCCCCGCTAAATTCGCCAAGAAAGGTGTGCTGACCATTACTCCCGTGCTGAAATACAATGGCACCGAGGAAGTAGGAGAATCGGTTACTTATATCGGCGAAAAAGTAAAGGATAATGGTTCGGTTGTAAACTACAAACAAGGCGGTACCTACTCGCAATCCTGCAGTTTTGACTATGTTCCTGCTATGGATAAATCGGAACTTTATCTGCGCTTTACCGCCAAAGTAGGCAAGAAAGAGGTCGAAATTCCCGAGGTGAAAATAGCAGACGGTTTGATAGCCACTGCTAAATTGGCAAAAGCAGAAGACAATGCCGCCGTGGTGACGCCGGACAAGTTCCAACGAATTATCCAAGAGGTACAAGAGGCGGACATCAAGTTCCTTATCCAACAGTCTACACTCCGCAACTCCGAGACCAACAGTCAGAGCGTGAAGGACTTGCGTGCGGCTATCAAGGAGGCAAACTCCAACGAGAAGAAAGCTATTAACAAACTTGAGGTAAGCGGCTATGCCAGCCCAGAGGGCGGTTTGGACTTGAACACCAAGTTGGCTACCGATCGGCAGAAGAACGCACAGAAGTTCCTCAAGAACCAACTCAAGAAAGACAAAGTAAAGTCTGACATTGCTTCGGAGATCACAGCCGAGGACTGGGAGGGATTCCAAGCCGCTATGGAAAACAGCAATATGCAAGACAAAGACCTTGTCCTGCGTGTGTTGAGTATGTACTCCGACCCCGAGGAGCGTGAGGCACAAATCAAGAATTTGAGCAGCGTCTATAAGACCATAGCCGAGCAGGTTCTTCCCGAACTGCGTCGTAGCCGTCTTATTCTGACTACGGATCTTATCGGTAAGTCGGACGATGAAATCAAGGATTTGGCAAAGAACGACCCCGCACAACTCAATGTAGAGGAGTTGCTCTATGCAGCCACATTGACTACCGACAACGCAGAAAAACTTGCTCTTTATCAGAAAGTAGCAAACCAATTCGGAGACTACCGTGCTTATAACAACATTGGTATGATTTACTTTGAACAGGGTGATATTGCAGAAGCACGCCGTGCATACGCCAAGGCACTCAACGCACAGCCCAACAATGCCGATGTAAACTACAATGCAGGTTTGGCTGCTATGGCAGACGGCGACCTCGCCAAGGCTGAGGAGTATCTTGGTAAAGCAGCTGGTACCGAGGGGAATCTCTCGGCGGCTATGGGTACGCTCTACACCATGAAGGGCGACTACAAGGCAGCAAAGACAGCCTATGGCAACAACGCCACCAATAATGCCGCTGTACAGCAAATCCTCAACGAGGACTATGCCGGTGCGCGTCAGACTTTGGCAAATATCAAAGAGCCTAACGCTACTACCGCTTACCTTACTGCAGTTGTTGCCGCTCGTACCAACGACCGTGAGGCTGTCTACAGCAACATCAAGACTGCGGTAGCAAAAGACGCAAAACTGAAAGCAAAAGCACAAAACGATATTGAGTTCTCGAAGTACGCAGAGGATGCTACTTTCCAGGCTATCGTGAAGTAGTTTCGTTCAATCAAAGAGGGTTTGCCTGGTTATCATAAGGGGCAGACCCTCTTTTCTTTTTTTGTAGTGAACATGGTTCGTTCCTACTGCTTATCTGTACAGAAACCCATTGGATTGACTTACCCGACCTATGTCAGTTTTATTTCCTAAGACTCCGAAGATGCCCGAATGGGAATATCGCCCTATCTACTACGATAAGGAAAAGGAGAAGCGAGAAGAGCGCAAGACTACGCTACACCGCGGCTCATTCCGCGAGGAGCACGAGAAGAACATGGGCGAAATGCGTCGTCGCAATCGCTCCAAGTTAGGTTTTTGGATAGCACTGCTGCTACTCGCTGCCGTGCTGTTCTACTTTTTGAGTTAAGGACACCTACACCGACTACACACGCAGCGAGACTACCAAAACTAAACCCACTACGAAAACTACGCAAACCTTTTTATAAGTGGATATTATTCATCTCTTACCCGATAGTGTCGCCAACCAAATTGCGGCAGGCGAGGTTATTCAGCGCCCCGCCTCATGCCTTAAGGAGTTGGTAGAGAACAGTTTGGATGCAGGTGCTACCCGTATCCAAGTTATAGTTCGTGATGCAGGACGAACACTGTTCCAAGTAGTGGACAATGGTTCGGGGATGAGTGAGACAGATGCCCGTATGGCGTTTGAACGGCACGCCACCTCCAAGATACGCAGTGCACAAGACCTTTTCTCGCTGCGCACCATGGGCTTTCGCGGTGAGGCACTGGCGAGTATCTGTGCCGTGGCACAGGTAGAGGTACTGACACGCCGCCCGCAAGACGAGATAGGTACACATCTGGAAATAGACGGTTCCGAGGTGGTGCTCCAAGAGCCGTACCCCTGCCCTGTGGGGACAAATATCAAAGTAAAGAACTTGTTCTATAATGTACCTGTGCGCCGCAAGTTTCTTAAGACCGACCAGACCGAACTGCGCAACCTACTGACAGAATTCTACCATATTGTGCTCGTCTATCCAAAAATACAATTCACTTTTGTCCACAACGACGAAGTCGTGCTTGAGTTGCCGGCTGGTACAGAGAAACAGCGCATCGAGAGCATCTTCGGCAAAGGCACAGGGCGTGTATACACCGCCGGACTGCTCGACCTCAAGACCGATACCGACTTGGTATCCATTCGAGGCTTTGTGGGCAAACCCGAGGTGGCGGGCAAGAGTGCACAACAGTACTTTTTTGTCAATGGGCGTTATATGCGGCACCCGTACTTCCAAAAGGCCGTGTTGACTGCCTATTCAGGTATGTTGCCAGGCGACTATCAGCCCTCTTTCTTTATCTATTTCGACATCGCCCCCGAGGCAATCGATGTCAATATCCACCCAACAAAAACGGAAATCAAATTTGCTGACGAGCAGACGATATTCCAAATTCTTCTCGCCTCTGTACGGGAGGCATTGGGTAGGTTTCAACTTGCACCGACAATTGATTTCGACCAGCGTGGTGCTATCGAAATGCCTGTTAGGACAGACGACCGCCCTGTTGTGGCGCCACATATCAAAGTGGATGCCACCTACAATCCGTTTAAGACGCACTCCTACAACGCAGACTATGCACATAAGTCCAACTCCACCGACTGGGAACGCCTTTACGATACGCCTGTCAAAGACTTCGACCTCGCTTACTCGAATCCGGAGAGTGAGCAGGCGGGACTGCTTTTCGAATACGATTGGGCTGACTGCACACCATGGCAGTACGGGAGCAGGTATATCTTCACCCCATCGCCCATAGGGCTGTTGATTATCAACCAGCACCGTGCACACAGTGCGGTACTGTACCAACAATTCTCCGAGCAATTGGAACAGGCCAAAGGCAGTATGCAGCAACTGCTTTTTCCCGAGATACTTGACCTCAACGCCGACGATATGGTGCTTATTGCGTCTCTGTTAGGCGACCTGCGCACCATAGGGTTCGACCTCGAGCAGTTTGGCAAAACCTCCTACAGTGTGAACGCTGTGCCATCACTTTTGGGCGAACAGAACGCCCTTCCTGTACTACAACATATCCTGCAAAGCGTACGCGAAACAGGGGCAAGTGCCTCCGCCGAATGGCGCAAGCGCATTGCCATCTCGTTGGCGGAAGATACCGCTGTGCCTTATGGCAAGAGCCTCAGTACAGAGGAGATGCGCACCATTATTATGCGCCTCTTTACGCTGCACGAGTACCAGCGCACCCAAGACGGCAAACGCATCGTCAGCGTCTTGACTGATGAGGAACTGAAGAAAATGTTTTAGGACCATAGACAACAAGCGTGTCGCCACTAACAACAATAGAAAAACATAACCTATTCTTCGAAGACCTGCCGAAAAGCTGCCGAAGAATGATATTATACATAATACACCATTCCTAATGAAAAAACTACTGATTGGTATAGCCGTCCTCGGACTGCTGGTGTGCTGCCAAGAGAAGGCTACCACACTGACCATTCTCCATACCAACGACACCCACTCGCAAGTAGAGCCGAAAGTCAACGGACAGGGCGGATATGCCCGCCGTATGGGGTTGATTGCAGAAGAGCGCAAACAAAATCCCAACTTGCTGCTTGTGGATGCAGGCGACTTCTGTCAAGGCACACCTTATTTTAATTTCTTCCACGGAAGAGTGGAGATAGACGCACTCAACCGCATGGGATACGACGCAGCCACACTCGGCAACCACGAGTTCGACAACGGGCTCGACACATTGGCTGCCGTACTGCGCTTGGCGCATTTCCCTATCGTCTGCGCCAATTACGAGGTGGCAGGCACACCGCTTGAGGGAATAGTAAAGCCTTATACCATAGTCAAAAAAGGTGGTCTGAAGATAGGTATCTTCGGGCTTGGCGTGCAACCCAAGGGACTGATTGCGGATAAAAACTTCGAGCCTATCGGCTATCTTGCGCCTTATCCCATTGCCCAAGAGATGGCGACTCTGCTACGACACGATAAGCACTGCGATGTCGTCGTGTGCCTGAGCCATTTAGGTACCTACCCGGGTGCACCCGATGACTACTGTGACACGGAGTTGGCGGCAGAGACACGCGACATTGATGTCATTATCGGAGGACACACGCACAAGAAATACGATGACCTGCGTGTCCGCAATTTGGACGGTATCGAAGTGCCTATTCAGCAAATGGCGAAGAGCGGTGTATGGCTCGGGGAAGTAGTGTTACACCTCGCTCCCGAACAATAGTTTTCTACATAGTGCTTGTAATGTAGCCTCCTTGCTTCCTCATTGTATCCAACTTATTTTTCCCGCCTAGAATATCCGTGTGCAACTGAACAAGATGAAGACATCTGAAAAGATAGTGATGGGCTGTCTGCTGGTATTTCTGCTGCTGCCGAACCTGCTCGGGGTGTGCATTGCCACTGACCTGCTGACGATTGGGCAGCGGGCCATTTATTTGTTGGTGAGCGTGCTGTTCTATGCGCTGGGGCTCTGTCTGTTTCGCCGATGTACCTTCTTTCGTGTGGCGGCACTGTCGTTCGTATTCTCGGTGGTGGAAGTGGTGCATCTCGTTATGTATCAGGCGACTACCTCGCTACTGTTTGTGTTCACCTGTCTGAAATCGACCAAACAGGAGTTTTTTGAACTATGCACCACCTACTGGCCGGCTGCCATCGTGTTTCTGCTGATTTGGGGCACCTACTTCACACTCAACCGAAAATTTGTCGCCAAAGAATATATTGCACCGCTGCGAACCCGCATGATTGCGCTGGTGGTGATACTGCTGTTTTTTGAGGTGAACATCGTGGCACTGCGCCTCGCCCCGAAGTTTCGCAACGAGTTTGATATAACCCAACGCGATACACGCCCCACGGCATGGGCGGGCGCGGAGAAGGTATGCCCGATAAATTTTGTGCTGCACCTCTACCACTTGGGCGATATGGCGTACGATATTCGGCAGCACAACAAGGTGTTGGCGGATTTTCGCTTCGGCATAGAGCCGGCGGCAGACAACGACTCGACGCTGGTGGTGCTGGTGATAGGAGAGACCTCGCGTTACGACCATTGGCAGCGCAACGGCTACCCTCGGGAGACCTCGCCGCTGCTGTGCGCACGAGGAGCGGAGGTGGTGGCATTTGACAGTTGCTACTCTATAGCCAACCTGACGACAGTGTCGGTGCCGTTTATGCTCTCGCCTGCCACGCCGGAGAACAAGGAACGGTATATGCAAGAGAAATCGGTGGTAGAGGCATACGCCGAGGCAGGCTACAAGACGGCGTGGATATCGGATCAGAGTTTTAACAACCACTTTCTGCAGCGTATCTCTGCCACTTGCGACTACCGAAAATATATGACCATCGGGCTATCGGGACAGGATGTGGATACTATGCTTTGGACACCGCTCCACGAGGCACTGCAACAAGAGGCAGGGCGGCAAATGATTGTGATGCACACCAAAGGCAGCCACTTCAAGTATTCGTCACGCTATCCTGACGGCTTTCAATACTTTACGCCTGACATGAACGGACTGAATATCGGCGAACTGCTGAAAGGGCATGTAGATATTGATGACCAAACAGACGGATTGGTATGGCAGGACACGAAGGCGGAGAACATGGTGGCGTATCGCAACCTGAAATCGATATTTATCAACTCGTACGACAACTCGATACGCTTTGTGGATTACTTCCTAGATGGGATACTGCAACAGGTGGAGCAGACGGGGCGGCCTGCCGTGGTGGTCTATGTAGCCGACCACGGAGAGAACCTGTTGGACGACGACCGCAACATGCTGATGCACGGCACCTACTCCGGCTCGTACTATGAATATCATGTGCCGCTATTTGTCTGGACATCGGCAGCATACAGAGCGCAACATCCTGAAAAGATTGCTGCGATGGAGGCAAATCGGGAGAAGAAACTATCGACCATGTATCTATTCCACTCGTTGCTCGATTTGGGTGGAATACATTACGAAGGATTGGACTCGGCGTACTGTTTCGACAGCGAAACCATGCGAGTTGCTTCGGTAGTGGTAGGGCTGGATGCGAATATGAAAACGAAAACGATACCCACATCGCCAGAGAGAGAATGAGAAATGCATGGCGATATATGGTGTGTGTGCTGGTCGGGCTCTGCGGGAGTCTGGCAGTATGGGCGTCTGTGACACGCGTGACGGGCTCGGTGGTGGATGTGAACACCGGCGAGACGATGCCGTTTGTGCAAATCGTTTTTGCGGGTACCTCGATAGGTACCACCTCTGACCTGGACGGAAACTTTGTGCTGGAAAACGACAAAGACCTGATAACGCTGTATTTTCAGATGGTGGGATACAAGAAAAAGGTCATCACCGTGAAGCCGGGCGAGGCGACCGAGGTATTTGTACCCATGGAGCCGGAAGTGTATGCACTGCAAGATGTGGTGGTGAAACCCAAACGGCAGCGGGAACACTATCATCGCAAGGGCAACCCCGCCGTGGAACTGATAAAAAATGTGATTGCCAACAAGGACAAGAACCGCGTGGGGCGGAGTGTGTCGTACAAAGCCGATACCTACGAGAAACTGGTGATGGCAATAGAACCGTTTGACTACAACCTGAACAAGAATGCCTTCTGGCGGGACTTTCTATTCCTATACAACTACACCGACACGATGTTGCTGGAAGACGGTGTGCTGGTGATAGACAGCGGAAAAGTACATATTGACAGCATAGCACTCGGCATGGATACGACGCTGGTGCGAGTAGATAGCGTGGTGCTCGCCAAAGATGCTGCCGTGGAGCAGGAAAACCAAACCTCGATACTGACCGTATCGCTGCGTGAGACGCTGGCAGACGAGTATGTGCAGGCCTCGCCACGCAAGGAACGGCGAGTGATGAAAGCCAAACGCTGGGAAGGACTGGATAAGTTATTCGACAACGGCGGTATTTACAACAATGTGAATGCACTGTTTCAGCCGGTGGATATATTCTCGAACGATGTGAATCTGCTGCTGAACCGATTTGTCAGCCCGCTCTCGTCGTCGCTGGCGGTGAGTTACTACCATTACTACATCATGGACACGATACCGGTGGAGGGCGTGCCGTGTATTGACTTGGCGTTTGTGCCCGTCAACAGCGAGAGTTTCGGATTTACGGGACACCTCTACATTGTGGCGGACTCGACCTACGCACTCAAGCGCTACAAGATAAACATTCCGCCGCATATCAACCTGAACTGGGTGAACTACATGAGTATTTCGGAGACCTTCTACCAACTGGAGAACGGGTTGTGGGCATCGGAGGAGATGAATACGCACATACGCTTTGCCGTCAGCAAGAAATCGCGACACAACATCTACGCGCGACAGACACGCCACTTCAATAATTACGAACTCGGTGCGGCGATACCCGACAGCCTGTTTGTGATGGCAGGCTCGGAGATAACACTGCCAGGGGCAGACAAAGTGAAGCGGGCGACTTGGGACTCGCTGCGGCCGATAGGGCTAACCAAAAAAGAGACCGTCGTGGACAGCCTGCAGGTGGAACTGATGCGAGTGCCGAAATTCAGGAGGCTGGTCTATACGGCGCAAGACCTGCTCTGTATGTTTATTCCGACCTCCTCGAAGCGCGACTCCAGCAAGTGGGACTTTGGCCCGATATTTACGACTTTCAGTTACAACGAACAGGAGGGCTGCCGTGTGCGTGTGGGCGGTATGACGACGGCGAACCAAAACAAGCACTGGTTTACGAACGAATATATTGCGTACGGATTTGCAGACAAACAAGTGAAGGGTGCCGTGACGGCTCTCTACTCGTTCAACGCTAAACAGTACCACCCCTATCAGACGCTGCGGCACTACATTGCGTTCATGGCAAGTTACGACCTCGAAGAGTTGGGGCAGACCTATCGTGTGCTTGACCGTGACCACATATTCATGTCCATCAAGTTCAACTATCAGCCTAAGCCCATGCAGTATGTGGCGAAACTGAGGCTTACCTACGAGAAGGAGTGGGAGAATCAGTTCTCTATTCTGACTTGGTTCGACTTTATGAACAACCGCCCCAATGGCTCGACTTGGCTGCAGAGCGGGTACGGCACGATGCGTGACCAAGAACACCCGCTGCGGCTGCGGTATCAGATGAACAATACCCTCAAGGAGACACCGTACTACCATGATGCGCAATGGACACTGCAGTTGCGATACTGCCCCGGGGGATATATCTACAACAATAGGCAAGGTATTGAGTCGCCGTTTAACTTGTGGAAAGATGCGCCCGTATTCCGATTTACGAACGAAATGGGCTACATATTGGAAGACCACTATTTCTACAACCGTATGCAGTTTACGGCTGAGAAACGGTTCTGGCTGTCTGCGTTCGGACACTTGGATGTGAGCGGAGATTTTGGTTACATAGCAACAGACAGCAAGGTGCCATACACCAAACTGTTTGCGCCGATGACCAACCAATCGATTCTGCTCGACCCGAAATCGTTCAATATGATGCAGCCGCTGGAGTTTATGTACGACCGCTATGTGGATCTGCACCTGAACTACTACATGAAAGGATTGATATTCAACCGTATTCCCGGGCTAAAAGTACTCAAATTGCGAGAAGTGGCATCGTTCCACATCCTTGCGGGATGGTTGGGCGACCGCAACAACCCCAATAAGACAGAGGGACTCTATGTGTTGCCCAACTCATTCACTGTAGATGGGCATGTGATACCCACTCGCACTAACTTCTCGGACGGGAAACACGCTTATATGCCGTATATGGAATTTACAGTGGGCGTGGAAAACATATTCCGTATCTTGCGTATTGACTATGTGCGGCGTATCACCCACCTGGATGCGATAGATATAGATGGCGAATCACACCCACTGAAAGGCTGGCGCTGCAACGGTATTCGTATCACGCTGCGGGCGGCGATGTAGTGGACAGATACGGGAGGTTTTTGGGGCAGATGCGAGAGAGAAAACAGGGAACTAATACAACAATTATACACAACTATGGAACTCTTTTGGGGTATTATTATCGGCATTGCAGCCACAGCAGCAGGAACGGGGTTGCTGTTTCTTGCGTTACACAAGTCTGCCGTGGCACAGCGTACACAGTTGCAAGCGGAACTGACGGCAGCGCAACAACGCGAACAAGCGGCACAAGAACAGGTACATTCGGCATCGACAGCACAACAGTTGGCGGAAGAGCGGCAACGGGCTGCCGAACAGAAAACAGAGGAACTGCAAAAAGCCAAGGACGCTCTGGAGCAGACCAAAGATACGCTCTCCGACCAAATAACGACACTTACGGCACGGTTGGAAGCAGCGAAGCAGACCTTTCTGCTGCAAGACAAACAGATAAAAGAGGAGCGAGAGCGTGTGGCTGCACAACAAGCACAAGCGCAACAGGAACGCCAAGAACAAAACAAACAACAGATAGACTTGATTCGTGCGGAACTCTCGCAGACAACAGAGAAAGTGTTGCGGCAGCGGGCAGAAGAATTAGAGAAGACCAATACAGACCATGTGGAGAAACTGATGACACCGCTGCGCCAAAACATGGAACAGATGTCCACGCTGCTCAAGGAGACCAAAGAGGGGTACGCAAAGAACACTTCTTCACTCGAGGGTGCATTCAAGAGTATGATGGAACAGTCCCAACAAGTGGGACAGAAAGCCGATAATCTGGCCGAAGCACTCAAAAACCGAGGGAAGGTACATGGTGACTGGGGAGAACAGGTACTGAGCGACATACTGAGGGACAGCGGATTACGAGAGGGCGTAGAGTATTTAGTACAGGCAAGTTACAAGGGCGAGCGAGGTAACGAACTGCGCCCTGATGTCGTAGTGAATTGTGCGGACGGGGCTCGGATAATCGTCGACTCGAAAGTATCGCTCACTGCCTATCAGGACTATGCGGGTGCGGCAAACGATGCGGAACGGGACGATGCCTTGCGGCGCAACTATGACTCCGTCATCAAACATGTTAAGGAACTGGCAGAGAAGCAGTACCCTAAATATGTGGAAAACTCTATCTCGTATGTACTGATGTTTATTCCCAACGAAGGGAGTTATGTGCTGGCAATGAACCACAACAAAGGCTTGGGGCAAGAGGCATTCAAGCAAGGCGTGGTGATAGTGAACCCGACCAACCTTATGCTCGTACTGAACCTCGTGCTGCAGACTTGGCACAATACCCGTCAAGAGGATAACTGCCGTGAGATACTCCGATTGGCAGAGGCACTGTACGACAAAGTACAAGGCGTAGCAGACACCTGCCAAACCATGGGCGGACAATTGCAGACCCTGACGAAGACTTACGACAAAGCAATGACTCAGTTGGCAACTGGCTCAGGCAACCTGCTCAAGCGCGTGGAAACCCTACGCGGATTGGGTGTAACCAGCACCAAGAAAGCCAAGTCCCCGCGTGCTGTCCTCACAGAAAACGCTGCGGCGGCATTGGCGGAGAATACCACAACGACTGTAACGGATACGGCGCAGTTATTGAACGGAGAAACCAAGGATACGGCTGCGACTTTGTCCGAAGGAACGGGTACGGTAGCATCAACTGCGGATAGCACACCGATATTCTGATTGTATGGGTGGCTGATGGGTATGGAGACTGCCTGACAACTTCACATTGTCAGGCAGTCTTTGCTTTCGTATTCATCTGCATATTTGTAGGAAATCTCTCTCGGAGAGATTATTGTTCGTGGGAGATAACCACTTTCCGTGTTTCAGTATGGGTGCTATTCGTCAAGCGGATGGTATAGACCCCCTGCGGGAGATGTAAGCCTGCCCAACCTGTCGCTGTGGTAGTCAGTTGCTGTTGCACTGCGGTTGTGTTTGACAGACCTGTACCCGTTGTCTGCAACAGGCGTCCCATGGCGTCGTAGACCTGTATCCGGGTGTATTGCTGTAGGCCTGTTTCGGAGTCGTACATCTCTTCTATCGCAGTGGCAGAGTCGCTGTCGCCTTTGAACAACAGGCGCAAAGCGAACCGGTCTTCGTCTGTTCCTTGCTTAGCAGAGAAAAGGTAGGGCTGTTGCAGCAGATCGGCAGCCCGAACACCGTTGTCCTCTACCCATATTGCCTCGATGTCGCCGTTCCCTGCGAGGAAACTCTCGTTGTATTCGATACGGTACTGCCCCGCTGCGGCAACGCGTATTCCCAAGGGTATTCGCTCCCGTGCATCGCTGCGGGAAAGGGCATTAAGAGCCAATGAAGAGCCGTAGCCAAGCGTGTATATAGCCAGACTTGTGGCTGCCGGTGCTTTGGGTACATCGTTGCGTACGCCATCCGAACGGGATATACCATACGCGTCGTCGATAAGCAGTCCCGCATAGTCGGTCTCGCGTCCGTCGGTCAAGCGTACGCCCGTCTCTATCTCATCCGCAGAGGAGCGGGATGCCCGCAATGCGGCAAGGGGCTGTTGTCTGTTGTCTATCGCAAACGACATCGTCTGCTCGTTACCGTCTATCTGTACGAAAAAGTTCTTAAAGGGCAAGAGTCGCAAATCGGCGTCCTGTACCGACATCTGCGTAAAACCCGAATAGTCGCTGTTCGGCAGCGTAAGATAACGCACCTTGTCTTCGCCCGAGAGAATGGCACCGCTAAACGCATCGTCTTCCTCACCTGAAGAAGCAGGTACATAGGTTGCCATATAGGGATTGGCCACGAGATTCCACCCCTTGTGGTTGTCGCGCACACCGGTCGCCTGTGTGTCTTCCCATCCGTCCACAGTTACCTGCTTTAGCGTCTCGCCCGCTGCCGTAGAGAATCCCGCCATCGGAAAACGCAGTAGCGTACTGCTCTCCCCCGCCACCGGGTCGGCTGCCACAATATATCCCTTGCCTGCCGACAGCGTGCCGCTTACATCAGCCCATACATCGTCCGTGGCGCTGTTCTGCGCTGCCCGCAATTCGCCGTTGTAATAAAGCAAGGAAAAGTTGGTATTCGTCAACCCTGCATTGCTCGGGTCGTACACCCGTTGTATGTCGGCACAGTTGACTTCGTAAGGGAGCGAGAAACCATAGTATTGCCCGCTGCAGACCCGCATCTCGTAGACGATAGCCTTACAAACGAGGTTGCCTGCCAGATAAAGTTGCGGTATGCTGTCTTTCTCGGTCGTACCACCGACCTCTGCTACGCCACTGCGCAGGACAAGCGTATCGAGCGTCAGTGTCTTGCCCTCCGGCACGATGACTTTCGCCGTGGGATGGACAGTAAGCGTACCGAAGGTATTCTGCTTGCCCTGTCCGTCTATGGTAAGCACACTCCTGTCGCGCACTGCGATGTCGAAGCCGTCACGGTCTGCTGTCACAAGGCTGCCTATATGGGTCTGCGCCGTTGAGGTATTGACCTCGTTTGCCATCAAGGCAGGCGAAAGAAAAGTATCGCTTTGCCATACGGTACCGTCCGTGGCCGTATAGCCGAACACCCATTCTTCGTCGGGGTGTGAGCCTATACCGCTGATGGCTATCTCAGCCAAGTTGCCGCCTTGCTCTGTCAGCGTTGCCGATACGGTTGTACCGTTTAGCGTGGCGGTCAGGCTACTGCCTATCGTGTGCGCACTATGGTCGTACGCCACCACGATCTTATCCGCATACCACTCCACGACTTGCATAGGCAGGCGTTTGTATTCTCCCGTGCAGCGGGTCAGATAGTTTGTACCGTCTGTCCACACGGCATAATAGGTTTTGTTCTCCGTGGGTGTAACGCTTGTTCCTGCCTCTGTCAAATCTTCGGGCACTGTTGTTTGCGCATCTGCAATAGGGCTTTCTACCCAGCCTGCAAACCGGTAGTACTCTAAGGAACAATCCGTTTCGCCACTCTCTGTGCTGTTCTCCGTATCCGACAGACTCGGGAATGGGTGCGTACCTTTTATCCGTTGCGTACGCCCTATGGCGTGTTGCTCTGTGCCAAAAGCGGCCATAGCCGTACGATGCAACTCGTCGGTATAAATATGGTAGTTCGCCTCGCTGACCGTAAGGGTGCAGGTTGCACTCACTCCGCTGCCGTCTGCCGCAGAGACCAAGATAAGCGTCTGTTCGCCGATGAGGGCATTGCCTTTCCCTACTCGCAAGCGTATGCCGTCCATCGTAGCAAACGCCTCATCGCATACGGTGTAGTTCAGTTGCTTATTCCATGCATTGGTGGGCAATACACGCGCACTGATATAGCACGAATCCCCCTCTTGGAGCGTCTGTTCGGTATGGTAAAGCGTAATACTCTCCACCTGTACCGCTTGGTCTGTACAAGTGGGGGAGGAGAGATAAGCGGTGTCTGCTTTTGCGTAGTTCATCAGTACCACATCGTCTATGCGGGCAGGGGAAGACCCATTATTGGCTATCTGCAAAGTGAAGGTCTTTACTCCCTCCGGAATAGTGAGTATCCAACTATTCCCATACCCGACGCAACTTACTTTCTCGGTGGCTGTTACCGACCATGTTTTTGCACTGGACTTAAAGGTCAGTTGCATTTTCTCTACCTCACCGGTTGGAATGCGTTGAATACCGTAGTAACCACCGGTGGCTATATACAACTCCGGCGATACTCCACCTGCTTTCGTGTCTTCGTACCCCTTAACGGTACCCCCACTTTCGTAATAGGTAATGCTTGCCCCCTCGTAGGTAGTCGTCCCGCTGCCCATACCGGCAACCGAGGGTTTCTGCGTACCGAAATGCGAGAAATCTTCCGACCATAGTACTACGCTATCGGGCAAAGTAGTGCCGCTCGCCATCGTCTGCCGATAGACGGCATACAGGGTGCAGTCTTCCTCCGGCTCATAGACCGTACCTGCAGCGTAGAGGTTCTTACTGGAGATACTTGCTGTAGCAGTAGATATCGCTGCCTCTGCCCAACCTACGAACTCCCAATTCGCACAGTCCATAGTCAAGTCAGGCAGCGTTACGCCCTCGCCGCCTACCTCTTCGGTCAATGCTGTCGGTTCCTCTGCCGCATCTCCCGTAGAGAAAGAGACTGTGTATTGCGGCAGTTCCACTTTCGTTCCGCTTATTTCTACTGTACCAAAGTGAAAATCATTACCACTTGTGGTAGAACTAGACCCACTATATTTCAATATGATGGAGGTAGTGGTATTCGGAATAGCCGTTATAGTGTATTGTTCCTCCGTGGATTGCGAGATTTGAGTGATGCCGGATTCCATAGGATAGGATGTAATAGCCGCCATCTTATTACCATAAGCATAGAAAGTCAATTGAATATCCGTATATCCCTTAAGGTTCAGATTCTCAATCGTAATTGTCGTTCCACCCGCACTACTTTTTTTGCCATAAGTATAGGTCCCTGCCTGGTCGAGTGTCTTGTTTGACTGCATGATCGCCACCTCTTTGTTTCTCCAATTCCCCTCGTCTGCAGTTACTGCCGGATTGGCTTTGAGCGGTTGGTTCTTCCATGCTGCGATTATATCCGCCTTTGCCTCTATAGCAAAGAACAGCATGAACAGTACGCACACCGCCCCTCTCATACCCCTTTGGTATATTTTTTCCATAACCTTGCCTGTATTTGTTTTAGCCTATTGTTTTGGTTGTGTCATTGGGCTTGGCAGTCTGTCTATCTTCATGGTACCCTCCTTGCATCCTCATTGCTTTCCACCGATATTGTCCACGCATTTCACTTGCACTGCCTGTCTATCCCTTGCTCATCCCTTGCTCATCCCTTGCTAAAAACAACGGAGCGTACAAAGGGTACGCCCCGCTGCAGTAATTCTTATTTCAGGGAAAGCATCTACATCAGAAGTATTTCGTCTCGGTACCGACAATCGAGGTAAGCAAGTTGTTTGCCAAGCGGCTCGCACCAAAGCGGAAGTGCGTATTGTCGAGCCATGCGCTGCCCAATATCTCCTTCACGAGCGTATAGTGCTGCACTGCCTCTTCGGTGGTGCTGACACCGCCCGCAGGCTTGTAGGAAACGACCTCGCCCGTCTTCTCGTGCCAATCCTTGATAGCGTGGCACATAACATAGGTAGCTTCGGGAGTGGCATTGACTGCTATCTTGCCCGTAGAAGTCTTGATGAAGTCCGCACCCGCAGCCATAGCCAAGATAGAGGCTTTGTAGATATTCTCTGCCGTCTTCAGTGCGCCCGTCTCGAGGATAACCTTCAGGTGCGCCGAGCGAATGGCTGCCTTAATCTCACTAATCTCGTCGAACACCTCCTGGTACTTGCCCTCGAGGAACTTACCGATCGAGATAACGATATCGATCTCCGTGGCACCTGCGGCTACCGCCATGGCGGCCTCGGCTACTTTGACCTCGATAAAAGTCTGCGAAGCGGGAAAGCCTGCGGCTACAGCGGCAATACCTATCGGCTCGGTCAGCGTATCGTGTGCCGTGGCTACGAGCGCGGGATAGACACACATAGCGGCTACATTGGGTACGCCGGGGAAATGCTGCGCGAACTCGTTCACCTTGGTTGCCATACCTGCCACTTTGGCAGTGGTATCATCGCCGTTCAGCGTGGTCAAGTCTATCTGATGAAGGCACTGTTTCCAAACCTCAACCGTATTATTCTCAGCAAAATGCTCACTCAGTATTTTCTCACACGCTGCGTGTACGGCAGCATCGTCCTGATGGCAGTTGTACTGCGCAAATAGTTCTTCAAACTTATCCATAAGGTATTGATATTGTATTAAAAGGTATGTTAGAATTGTGTTAGTCTTTCACGATACGCCCGATAACAGTCTCGTTGCCGCGTACGATATCGCCCGTCTCGACATAGATTTCGGTATTCAACGGCAGGTACATATCCACGCGCGAGCCTAACTTAATGAACCCGAGGTGTGTATTGCGGTGCGAAGGCTTGCCCACACGGGCATAGGTAACAATGCGTCGTGCCATGGCACCTGCTATCTGCCGTACGGCTATCCGTACTTTGTCGGGCGTCTCGATAACAACCAACGAACGCTCGTTCTCCGTACTCGACTTGGGCAACCACGCCCCTTTGTGCCGCCCTTTCTGATGCTCCGATACGAGAACCGTTCCGTCAATAGGATACCAGTTGGCATGGACATTAAAGGGGGACATAAAGATACTGACCTGCAACATCTCGGCGTGGAAGTACTCGTTCTCCACCGTCGGCTCGACCACCACTACACGCCCGTCGGCAGGCGCCACAAGAAAATTCGGGTCGTCCACCTCCATGACACGCATAGGATTGCGGAAGAAATAGGTAACAAAAACCAGCAATATGGCAGTAAGCACCAGCGTAACGCCCAATATCCAGTGCGAGAAGCACAGATAGACAGCGATATTGATGATAAAAAGCAGGAGAACCAATGCAACAAGGGTATTGCGCCCCTCTCGATGGATATGCAAACGGTTGATTTTCTTCATTGTGAGTTGTATGCAGGAGCGCACCATTCCGCTCCCCATTGTGGTAAACTGATTCCGTAAAAATGTGTCTATGCCCACTCGGCGTAAGGGAACTGCGCCAGCATCTCTGCCGCCTGATCCAAGCCCGCCTGCAGTTTCTTGTCAAGCATCATCTTGAACATCATCGGCATATCCGCCTTGATAGTCAGGCGAATACGCGTATCGGTAGGCGCAACCTCTTTGAGTTGGATCCAGAAATTAACGGCAACGGGTATATTCTCCACGCCGAACTTGAGCGTGTCGTTCTCTATGCGGTCGACGATAGAGACAGTGAATTTCTGCCCCAGTCCGTCCACTTTCATGCGCACGGAATCGGCGGTTATTTCCATTTCCTGCACTTTGTCTGCGGGGATCAGATGGCGCACACGCTCGAGATTCTCGAGGTTGCCCAACACACGGTACACCTGCTCTGCCGAAGCGTGTGTACTACAGATTTTGCTTTCGTATTTCGTTTCAGACATAGCGTTATTTCTTCCATTTAGCGGGGTTCTTATGCCATTGGCGCAGCGTCTCGATGTCTTCGTCGGAGATGACGCCATCGTCTTCCGTCACACGCAGCAGCGAAGTGAAGTTCGTCAGCGAGACAAAAGGCACATCCTCGTCGGAGAAGACCCGCCGTGCGGCAGGCAACTCGAAATCGAAAAGCGAAACCACCGCCTCGACCGAACAGCCGTTATTGCGCACAGCCTCAATCACTTTCTCTACATTGCGCCCGAGCGTAACCTGGTTCTCTATGATGACCACTTTCTGCCGCGGACGCAGGTCGCCCTCTATCTGGTTCTCCAGCCCGTGGTCTTTGGGCGTGGGGTAGATGTATATGTAAGGAAGCGCCAGTTGTTCCGCCACCAACAGCCCGTGCGATATGGCATTGACAGCAATACCTGCAATCACATCGGCATCGGGATAGAGTTCTGCCACGGTGCGCGCCAACTCCAATTTAATGAAATTGCGCATATAAGTATAGGAGAAAATCTTTCTGTCGTCGAAGTAAATAGGCGATTTCCAGCCGTTTGCCCACACAAAGGGGCTGGCCGTCTGAAGACGGAATGCCCGCAACTGAAGCAGTTTCTTGGCGATTAGCAGTTCTTGATTTTCCATAGATTCAAGCGGTTTTGTGTCTTTAAGCGGGCAAAGATACTACTTTTCTGCCATATACGCAAGTCTTTTGTGCATTATGGCAGGTAGAGTACACAATTTCCTGTCTTCCGGGCGTGCCGCTCGTGTATCAAAACCGTACGACAGGCACGAAAAAAGGGTAAGCGGACTATATCGCACCGCTACAACCTCCTACCCTTGCTTCGGTCAAGACCTGGGGGAATTCAGAGGGAGCTGGTCGTATAGGACTTACCCTAATTTTCTGTTTGGGACTGCAAAGGTACGGAATCTTTTTGACATAGCCAAATTATTCCGCACTTTTCGCCACAACACGCTATCGCTTATACTCTTCCCACTTCGTGTTTCGCATATCGCCACTCTTGAGGAACTCCTCGTGCATGGCGAGTGCGCAACTCAGCACATGAGGCGTGTGTGCCGTCTTCGCCATTGCCAGATACTCGTTGAGCATTGGGCGATACTGCGGATCTACACAGTTGTCGATAATCGTGTGCGCACGCTGAATCGGACTCTTGCCACGCAAGTCGGCGATACCATGCTCTGTGATGATCACTTTCACACTATGCTCGCTATGGTCGAGGTGGCTCACCATTGGTACAAACGCTGAAATACAGCCGCCCTTCGCCGTCGATGGCGTGGTATAGATACTGATATAGGCGTTACGGGTAAAGTCGCCCGAGCCGCCGATACCGTTCATCATCTTGGTGCCGCACACATGCGTCGAGTTGATATTGCCGTAGATGTCTGCCTCCAGTGCCGTATTGATGGTAATCAAGCCCATGCGGCGTGCCACCTCCGGATTGTTGCTAATCTCTTGCGGACGAAGCACAATTTTATCACGGAAGAAGTCGATATGATCGATGATGTCTTGCAACTTGTCTGCACCTACCGTCAGCGAGCAGCCACTGGCGAACTTAACACGCCCCTCTTTCATCAAGCCTACCACCGAGTCTTGAATCACCTCGGTATACATCTCGAATGCGGGAATGTGCTTATTCTCACCCAGTGCGCCCAACACCGCATTGGCGATGTTGCCCACACCCGACTGAATCGGCAAGAACGACTGCGGAATACGCCCCTCGCGCATCTCGGTCTCGAGGAACAATGCCACATTGGCACCAATCCGTGCCGTTGTGTCGTCCAACGGCGAGAACTTGCCCACCTCGTTCGGACGGTTCGTGCGTACCACTGCCACTATCTTGGCAGGATCCACCTTGATATGGTCTTTGCCGATACGGTCAGACGGCTTGTAGATAGGTATCTCGCGACGAGCGGGCGGGTCGAGCGGCTCATAGAGGTCGTGCAAGCCCCGCATGGTGGCAGGCATTGCCTCGTTGAGTTCGACGATAATCTTCGGTGCCAGTTCGCAGAAGGTCAGCATATTGCCCACACCGGCAGTCGGCACTATAACGCCCTCTTCGTCCACATAGCAAGCCTCAATAATCGCAAAGTCGGGCTTGCGCAAGAAACCGTAGCGCAAGTCTTGTGCCAATTCGCTCAGGTGCATATCGAAATAGTGTGCGCCCTGTGCGTTGAGTTCGGCACGCAGATCTTTGTTGCCTTGGTAGGGCGTACGGAAATCGATAGCGTGCGCACGAGCCAGTGCGCCGTCGCAACTGTCACCCGTCGAAGCGCCCGTATATACGCCTATCTTGTAGGGCTTGCCCTCGGCGTGCAGAGCCTCCGCACGATGTGCAATAGCCGTCGGAACATCTTTCGGAGCACCGGCAGGCGTAAATCCGCCCATGCCTACAGCGGCTCCATTGGGTACGAGTAATGCAGCCTCTTCGGCTGTCATAAAAAGAAGTGCCATGATATTATGTGTTTTTATTCGTTTCGGACTGCAAAGATACACATTTTCCCGCACACCACCAAACGAATGAAGCGCAAAGCCACTATTCCTGTCTATACGACTTTGGGGTCATACCCGTGTGGGTCTTAAAGAAGCGGTTGAAGAACGCCACATTGTCGAACCCGAGCGAGAGGGCTATCTCCTTGATCTGCAGGTTGGTAATCTTCAGTTGTGCTTTGGCATCGGTCAGCAGGGCATCGATAATGATGTCGCCCGCCGTACGGTTGCTGACGGACTTTATCGTCGAGCAGAGGTGCGGCAGCGTGATACGCATCGCCTCGGCGTACTGCCCTACATGGTGCCACTCCGGATAGTGTTTCAGCACCAATTGGCAGTAGTCCTGGTATATCTCCGTCCGCCTGTCCATGGGGCGCATGATATACTCGTCCTGCGAACGGGCGTAGGAGGCATAACTGGTCTGTAACAGATTGAAGATGTGTACCATCTTCGCCGAGTCGAGCATCGATGGGGTCGTATTGGTAGCCTGCAGCAAGAGGGCGGCGAACGACTTGACCACCTCTCCCTGTTCGGGCGTAATATGCACTATCGGCGAGCGCAACTGCAAAGCAGTCAGCGACATACGGCTACTGAAAGTGTTCTTATCTAGGAAAGACGAGGAGAAAAGAATGTAATACACCAACGCGTCCTCCGAGAACTCGTGAATAAGTAGAAAACTCCCCGGCTCGAGCAACAGCACATCGCCCTCGTTGAAGTTGTATTGCGTAATGTTGATGGTCGCCCGTGCCGTACCGCGCACCATATAGGCATATACGCCGCACTTTATTTTGCACGGGAAGCGCCCGTATTCGTTCAGCACTTTGCCGCTTGCGTCACCGATCAGGTAATCGACGGGGCAGTCCAATAGAGGGATATTCTTCTCTTCTGCTTCCATAGGAATAGGATTGTATGTTTGCTAATAGAAAAGGGCAGTCTGCTGCTTTCGGGGCAGAGAACCAAACCGGCTGCAAAGGTACAACGAATATCTGTATTTTACAACAATTCGTAAAAATAAGTCGCTTTTTTCGACAAAAAGAGGTGTTTTTCTCCGTACTGTCAAAAGAAAAGCACTATTCGGTCTCCAACAGCCGAAGGTGGTCTGCCATCTGACAGCGAAGCAGTCTTGTCCCAACAGCCACAGCCGTCTTATCGCGTGCAATTCCCACAGATAGCAGGCAGCGACGGTCGATGCAGCACCTCCCTGCGGAAAGCGTCCGCCTTGGGCGAGTGATAGGCAACGGCAAGCCCCTCGTCGAGTATATTTCCGTAAGCGTGTTCATGCGCTTTGTCGAAACAGCAGGGAAGGATGTCACCGCCCGTGGTAATGACTGCCCCTGCCCATAGGCGAAAACAAGGGCTGCTTTTTCGCCACAACCGCCGCAGGAGCGGCTCTTTCGGGCGGTAAGTGCCGTCAGCCGACAAAGCGTAGCGGGCATAGCGCAAGTCGCTCGGCATAAGCGGATTGCCCTGCCGATAGTCGTAGAACTGTGCCGTCTTGAAGACCAACCGGTCAGCCCCGAGTACCCGGTAAGTACGCCGCAGCATACCCCATTCCTGCTCGTTCGTACGCAGACGCAGACACTGCAACTCCACTATCGGGTGCCGACTGTGTCGCCGCACTTTTGCCTCGTGGAGCAGACGAAGTGCCGTGCGGGTTTTCCCGATGTTACCGCCCACACGATAGGCATTGTAGGTTGCCTCGGTCAGCCCGTCCATCGAGACAATGATGCGCCTCAGTCCGCTCGCCACCAGCGCATCTGCCATCTCTTCTGTCATAGACTGTGCGTTGGTCGATACAATGGTATAGAGTCCCCTCCCGTGCGCCTCTCTTATCATCTCGGGAAGATCCGCATTGAGCAGCGGTTCGCCTTGGAAGAAGAACTGCACCGTATGGGCATAGCGAGCGGCTTGTTGCAGCACTTCCCGCCACACCTCGGGTCGCAGCCGTGCGGGTTTGCTGCCTGTCGTAGGGCGACCTCCCGCCATACCTACGGGACATTCGGGACAGCGTAGCGGGCAGAAATTCGCCGGCTCCACCGAGAGAAATGTCGGCAGATGCCGCACCCGCACTATGCCCAAGAGGCTCAGTGCGAAACTCCCGTAGCAGCGCAAGAGATTGCCCGTGCGGCTGCCTGCGTCATATAACCGCCAGCGCAGAATAAAGAAAGAGTTAATGAACGGGGATCTTGTTGACGCGTCGTTCGTGTCGTCCGCCCTCGAAACCGGTATGGAAGAAAGTGTCCACTATCTGCAGTGCCAGTTCGGTCGAGATGTAATTGGCGGGCAAGCCGAGTACATTCGCGTTGTTGTGTTGGCGGGCAAGGCAGGCGAGCGGTGTGTCCCAACAGAGGGCGGCACGGATGCCTTGGTGTTTGTTGGCAGTCATACAGATACCATTGCCTGTCGAACAGATAACGATACCGAAATCGTACTCGCCGTTCTCCACCGCCTCTGCCAGCGGGTGGGCGAAGTCGGGGTAGTCGCAACTCTCGGTGGAGTAGCAGCCGAAGTCGTGCAGTACAGCGCCTTGCGCCGTGAGGTGGTGGATGACCTCTTGCTTGAGGTTATACCCTGCGTGGTCGCTCGCAAGAGCAATTTTGAGTCCTTCCGTCATAAGTCTGTTTCCGTTGAATGGTTAAACATAATCCGTACCTAATTCCCTGCAAGTAGCGTGCCAAATCTGCCCAGTTGCACTATGGTGGTGTATCGTCCGGGACGCCAGGCGGTGCGTTGCCCGATGTACGGAGCCCCGTGCCTGTCTCGAATATAAAGTGCAATACCCTGTCTGTTACTTGCCATGGCGGGTTCTATCGTACCAGGCTCATCCCTGATTCATGCACATTCAAACAAAAAAGCATTGTAAATGGTCGATTTACAATGCTTACAAACGCTCATTTGCAGAGTCAGGTTATGTTGTCTATCCTATGGTAAAGTTGAGAATGCGAAAGTGGTGGTGCTCCTGTACTGCTCACCAGAGCGTAGCGTAGCGGACGGCCACTGCGGCTTGTTGGGTGTATCGGGGTATTTCTGTGTTTCCAAGCAGACTGCGTGCCGATAACCGTATATCTCGCCTCGCTTGCCGTGTACCGTACCGTCTAAGAAGTTGCCGGTATAAACCTGTATCCCCGGTTCGGTAGTGTACACATCCAAACGGATTCCACTTGACTCACAACATAATGATGCAGCATGGTTCAACCCTTCTCCGCTATGGGGGAGCAAGACCCAATTGTGGTCGTAGCCATGCCCGCAATAGAGTTGATAGTCGTCCCGGTCAATATCCCGCCCGATGGTTTTAGGCGAAGAGTACATATCAAACGGGCTACCTACAGGAATATCTGCTATTCCCCCCGTAGTCATAAAAGTAGTGTCCACAGGCGTCATCTGTGTGGCATTGATCCATAAGATGTGGTCAAGAATATCCTTGTTGCCATCTCCGTGCAGATTGAAATAGGAGTGGTTGGTCATATTAATAACCGTGGTGGCATCGGTCGTGGCAAAATAGTCCATACGGAGTGTGTTGTCATTGCCAAGCGTGTAGGTACAACCGGCTACAACATTCCCCGGGAAACCATTGTCACCATCGGGAGAGCATAGCGTGAGCCGCAGCGTATGTGTATCAGTCTGTTCTGCCGTATAGACTTGGTATTGCCACCCCGTGGGGCCGCCATGCAAAGTATGCCCATAGTTGTTGGTCTGCAATTGGTAGTTGGTGCCGTCGAGAGTTATCTGCCCGTGGTAAATGCGATTGGCATAGCGTCCGATACACGCACCAAAGTCCGTAGGTATAGTCTCGTAGTCCTTGACATTATCGAAGCCGAGGACGACATCTTGCATGTTGCCGTTACGGTCAGGGACGAGGATAGAGACGATACGTCCGCCGAAATTGGTGATGCAGACCTCCATGCCGTTGCTATTGGTAAGGGTATAGAGCGCGGTCTGTTTGCCGTTGACCGTATCAGCAAAACGCTTGGGATTAAGCCCTGATTGTGTCTTACTGTTTGAGCATGCCGTGCAAGTCAAGAAGGCTACTGCACAGAGTAATTGGAATGTTCTTTTCATATCATTGAGCGATTAGAGAAAGATAGGGGCATATCTGACACGCCCCTATTGATGATTATTTCAGTTGCGAAATGACATATTGATTGATCGCGCGGATGGAATCCTTATTCATCTTCACCACCTTGCGGTCGTAGGTAAGCAAGCCGTTGACTTCGCCCTCCACATCCGTAGTCTGCGTATAGACGGCAGCCGAGAAACCTTGCGGGATATAGTCTGCAAGTTGCTTGGCGTATTGGATATACTGCTGTGTAACCGCTTCCGAGTCAGGTAGTTTGATATATCCCCAATTGCGATTCTCACCCCAAAGGTGTCCCTCGAGCGGCAGTCCGATACCTCCATACTCGCCGAGTACATTAACACGGTCGGGGTCATACAGATACATGGCAGGCTGCGGGTAATTGTGCAGATCGAGGATATCTCCGCACTTGCAGAAGTTGCCACCGCTGGCGGGATTGACCAAACGCGATGGGTCGTATTTCTTGGTCCATGCTGCCACCTCTGCGGTCGCGAACTGCCCCCATGCTTCGTTGAAGGGTACCCACATCACGACAGACGGGTGCGACATACAGAAGTCCATGATGTCTTTCCATTCGGCGTAATAGTTTTCGATAGACGCTTGCGAGCGAGGTTGGTCCGTTCCGCCCTCGTAGGTATGTTGTGCCCACTTGTTGTCGCCAACATCGCCGCTCGGCATATCCTGCCAAACCAGCATTCCCAACTTGTCGCAGTAGTAGTACCAGCGTTCGGGTTCTACCTTGATATGTTTCCGTATCATATTGAATCCCAACTGTTTGGTCATCTCTATATCATAGCGCAGTGCTTCGTCTGACGGGGCGGTATACAGCCCATCCGGCCACCAGCCTTGATCTAACGGACCATAGTGGAAGATGTTCTTCCCATTGAGCTGCATACGCCATATCCCCGTAGCATCTTTCGCCATACCCACAGAACGCATTGCCGTGTAGGAAGACACTTCGTCAATCGTCTTGCCATCACGGGTAAGCGTGAGTCGCAGGTCATACAGATAAGGGTCGTCCAATGTCCACAGGTGCGGATTAGCCACGACAAGGTCAATGGTCTCTCCACCGGCAGCCTGCGCCTGTGCTACCACTTCACCATGGTCAATCAGTGAGATATGAACTATATCATTGCTCCGATTGTCAGCAAGCGTTACCGTCGTGTGAAGTGTATTATCCGCCATGTCAGGGATGGTCTTGATAGCCGTGATATGATTCTCTGCCACGGGTTCAAGCCATACCGTTTGCCATATTCCCGATACCGCAGTGTACCAAATACCGTTGGGGTTAGACACTTGTTTTCCTCGCGGTTGGTAGCCGTTATCCGTGGGGTCAATCACTGCTACTTGCACGAGTTGTTCGCCTGCGGGGACGAGATAGGGTGTGATGTCCAAGGAAAATGGAGTGTAACCACCGATGTGCGTGCCAGCCAACTGCCCGTTTACATAGATCTTTGCCTGCCAATCGACTGCCCCAAAATGGAGCAAGGTATGCTGATTTTTCCAACTTGCGGGGACGCTGAATGTACGCGAATACCACAGGGTGTGGTTCTTGGGAAGTGTCTTGCCTACACCCGACAAAGCAGACTCCAGACAGAAAGGCACGAGTATATCGCCGTCCCATACCTTGGGACATGGGGCGTTGTTCTCGCGAATGGCGTACTGCCACAGACCATTGAGGTTGCGCCAATCACTACGCACCATTTGAGGACGAGGGTATTCGGGCAACACCTTGTCCGGATTGATTTGTTCTCCCCAAGAGGTCATAATGTGTCCCGATACGGCTTGATAGGTCTTTTGCAGCACAGGAGTACCGCTTGGTTTGGGCAACACGGTGTCGGTAGGATACGGTTCGCCGAAGACGGGATAGCCATTGGAATCCCATGTAAAGCGTTGCATACGCGGTGTGCGTGTATCGCCCATACCTGCAGGGTCGAACTCGGTGGAACGAGCATGGTAGAGGATATAGTATTCCTTGCCGTCCGGTGAGGTAAAGAAACTGTTATGCCCCGTACCATAAACACCGGCTTCCGGCTTTTGATGAAAAACAGGCTGCGCACTCTTTTTCCATGATGCGGGATTGAGTAGGTCGGCATCAACAGGTGCCGTCAGCAGTCCGAGTGCATAGTAAGGCGTCCAGCAGCCACTGGCGGAATAGGCAATATGCACCAGTTTCCCGTCGGGACTGAGGAGCGGTTGAGGTCCTTCGTTTACATAGATGGTGTAAGTCGGCGTCCAACCGTTCTTGTTTTGCCAATGGCGTTCCCATTCGAGTTCTGGTTTGGAGATCACCACACGCTCGGAAGCAAGCGTCCACGGATTTTCCATGCGTGCAATATAAATACACTGTGTCTCGGTGGAAACACGCCGTGTCTGCCAACCCGACCACACCATATAGAGATTACCGTTTGCCTCAAACACGGAGCCATCAATCGCCCAGTTATTGTCCGGGTCAGTAGAGATACGCCCTTTCATCTGGAATTCGCCCTCGAACGGGTCTTCGTTGGCATTCTCAAGTACATAGAGTTGGTGATTGTCGGTATTCCCGTCATCGGCAGCATAGTAAACATACCACTTACCGTCAATACGGTGAATCTCCGGAGCCCACAGGTCGAACATATTGGTCGAGTCAGTGGGCACCCAGATGGTTTTACAGGGAGCGTTCTTAACATCGGTAATATCCGGCGTTACCCACAACTTGAGGCAGTTGCCCATAGTGTGCATATAGTAGTAATTTCCCTTGTAGAACAACGCCCAAGGGTCGGGCCCGCTCTTCGGGAAGAGGGGATTCTGATACATTTGAGACTGTTTGGCACAGCCGGCAAACAGCAGAATAGTGAGTAAGGATAAAAACAGTCGTTTCATTATTCTGTAATATAAGGAACATTATCAACTCGGTACAAATCAGAGAGCAGGTAGTAGCCGCTGCTCACATAGGCGGCATCCAATTCAAGGCCGACACGGAAATACAGGTAGTCGCGATAGTTGTTGACATAGTAGGTGGAACTACGGTATTTGGTCAAGTCCACACGCACCGTTACTTCGCCCTCATCTTCAATCTTCAACGGGCGCGAGCCTTTGGACAATGTGGTCGCACTGTTCACATGCCGATTGATCCCCACATACACCCATGCCTTGGTGACCATAGGCAGTGTCTCGGGAAGACGACTGTCCGGATTGCGCTTGATATGTATGGTTACCTTCAACTCTGTCGATGTGGAGTCAAGTGGATCATAACCGATACTGTCTATAAGGTAGTACGGAATCACTTCAAAATCGCGCTGACTATTGCCTGTGAGCGTGACAGGAATGGTATCATAACCGAGCCCCTGCCCAAGCGATTTGAAGTCGGCAAATAGAAACGGATACTGCTGATTGGCAAGAGTGAGATAGTAATCTCCGGCAAACAACAATTGGCTGAAAGTGCCATCTTCATTGATACGGATAGGTGTACCCGAGTCGTCTTTACCAAAGCCTTTTTGCACGGCTTTCAGCACGCTTGCATTGCCATCGAAGACAAAAGGTTTGCCTTGGTAGGTTACATTGCCCGTGAAACGGCATTCCGGTCCTTTGTAGTTGTCATATTCGCATGCAGCAAACAGAACTGCAATGCTGCATAATGTCAGAAACAGAAAATTCTTTTTCATAACAGATAGGCATTAATGGTTGGGGTTGGTTACAATGTATGGGTTGCCGTCGTCTTTTGGATAGGTGGCGTAGTACATCGTGTTGTCGAACTTTATCGGATCGTTGGTAACGGAAGAAGAACCACGATGCTCTATCTTTACGCGCCGATACAGCCACTTGCCATTACGCTCATCACCCGGGGCATATACCCTATATGGCCATAAACCGTAAGTCATAGACGATGCATTGGTTGTATTGTATTCCCATACCTCATCGGCTGTGCGCCAACGCTTGAGGTCATTGTAACGGTGGTCTTCAAAAGCCAATTCCACACGACGCTCGTTCTTGATACGATCAAGATCCAGTTCAGACTCCGAGATACAAAATTCTGCTCCACCTGCGCGTTGGCGAATTTGATTAACGAGTTGCAGAGCCGTGGCTTTCATCTGCAGACCTTCATATTCGGTTATGCCATCCTCGTTAAGATAGTAGGCGGCTTCGGCCGCATTCAGCAGCACTTCTCCATAGCGGAAAACAATATAGGGAACGGTGCTTTTACCATTGCTTTCCGAGCCGGTTGTCTCGTCCACATATTTGCGCAGAAGCAGACCGGAATGTGTCACATAATTGCTTGTGTAATTAGGTCCCTCTACGCCTGTGATGGCTTCTCCCTCGTAGAAATTGAGCGTTGTGGCGTTGTCCACATCCTCCATGGTAGGAGCCATCTTGAAGGTCCAGCCGCTACCGTTGGGTATCGCCAATCCTGCACGCATATCCAACTTTGCTCCACGGAAAGAAGCCCCCGGATATATCACCGTAGCTGCAAGACGAGGGTCGCGCCCCGCAAAGAAATCCTCCGGGTTATCGAATAGTTGGTAAGAATTGGAGGAGGTGGTTACGCCTGTGAGCGTCTCCTCTTTGTTGCTACCGGTATAGGGATTGAATGCCTCTTGCGTGTGCGTAGCGGTCAGTTCGTAGCAATCAAGCAGATTGGTAACAGGATTCACACAACTCCCGCTTTTCGTGTCCGGTCGTAGCGACCGTGGCACCGTCCAGAAAGTGAAGCTGTTCGGAAAATTCGTCCCGTCGTATGCGATAGCGAAGATGACCTCCGAATTACTACCAGCTTGGAAAACTTTTCCATAATCTTCGTTGAGCGAATAAGTCCCCATCGCTTTAAGAGACAGATATGCATCCATACACTGTTTCAGGTATGCATCGGCTTTCTCGCGCGGGATACCCGTTTCGAGCCCCGGCAATACAAGCCCTTTGCTAACGCTCTTGTCGTAGTTATACGCCAATGTCCCTGCATAGAGTGCAGCACGGCATTTGAGTGCCAAAGCACTGCCCTTCGTAGCACGCGTGGTAGTACCTGCGGCAGCGAGGTTCAAGTCCTCTGCGATAGCATCCAGTTCGCTGATGATGAAGTCATATATCTCGGACTCTTTGTTGCGTGGTTTAGCGAGTGATAGTGTGTTGGTAGTATATTCCTGTACCTCTGTTATCAATGGTACGCCACCCATACGAGTAACGAGTACGAAATAGGTATATGCTCGCATATATCGTGCTTCTGCCAAGAAATAGCGTTGATGGTCTGCTGATACATTCGAGCCGACAACCGTCTGTAAACACGAGATATGCTTGTTGATGTCGCGCACCAAAGTATAGTCGTAGTACTGCCGGTAATCTGCATTCTTGTTGCCGATAAGTGCCCAATAAGCGGAGTTGTTGATTGCTTCGTCCCATGAACACATATCGTAAGTTTCGTTGTCTTGCGTGAAAGACTGCTCATAACGCAAGCGGCTGTACAGATTGGCAGCAACACTATTGATGGTGGTTACCGAGGAATAGGTCTGCTCTTCGCTCAATGATGTAGAGTCCGTGGACGATAACCATTTGTCACATGCAGTCAATCCTATAGCCAATATAGAACATATAATATATCTTGTTTTCATCGTTTATGTGTGATTAGAAAGTAAGATTAAATCCAAGGGTAAACACACGGCTTTGCGGGTAGTCCGTTCCGTTACAAAATGCCACCTCAGGGTCTACACCATAGTCCTCCAACGAGTCAATGCAGAATAGATTTGTGCCTTGGAAATAAAGGCGTGCTTTCTGTATTTTCGCTTTCTGTGTCCACTTCTGCGGGAAAGTGTAACCTAATACCAGGTTGCGCAAACGGATATAGTTCACATCGCGTGTATAGAAGTCGTTTTCTCCGCGCGCAGACGGGTGCGACGAACTGACTGCGGGGAATTTGCCTGCCACCCAAGGTGAAGTGGGGTCAAGAATATCCTCGTGGTGCCAGCAGTCCAACGAAGTAGAGGCATACCCTGCCATTTCGCGGCTGCAAGCCCACTTCATATACCAATCGGGTACATAGGTATTCATCGATGCGCCGGAGAAATCCACCGCGAAATCAATCCCTTTCCATTCCAACCCGAAGTTGAATCCGAAACTCAAGATAGGTTGTTTGATATTGCTCTCATCCGCCGTAAACATCACAATAGACGAATAGCCTAACGGACGCTTGTCGTACTCATCTATCACGCCGTCGCCGTTGACATCTTTGAATATCAGATCGCCGGGTTGGAGCGTTGTGTTGTTCTTTCCGTCAATGATGACGGGGTAATTGTCTATCTCTTCCTGGGTTTGGAATACCCCGATGGTTTCCCACTGCCAAACCTGATTGTTCTCTACATTGGACCAACGGTTGGATGTACTATTCCGATATTTGTCCCATGCATTGTAGAATTTCTCTCCTGCACGGACACCGTTCTTCTGGCGTGCGATAGTGATATTTCCACCGATAAAATACTTAAAATCACCTACTTTATCCTGCCATTTGATAAAACCGTCCCCACCGATATGCATATCCGAGTTCAAGTTCTCCGCCAACGGACTTAATCCCGATTCTTGCGGGAAGACCAAGTCATCCGGCTCAGCGGCAATACCATTCCGATGCCGCCGGAAGAAGTCGAACTCCGCCGTCAATCGGTTTTGGAAGAAGCCCAAGTCGATACCCACATCAACAAGGCTAGTTGTCATCCATGTAATCTGCGTATTGGGTGTGCCGTTGTAAGTAGTACCGATGACAGCCGTATTGTTGTTGCCCAACAACGGGTCAGTACTGATGTAATAACCAGTGGCATTGTAAGAAAAGCCATCCAAATACGCAAAATCAGGATACAAAGAGCCTACATTATCGTCACCTAACTGACCATACGAAGCACGAATCTTGAAATTCGACCACCAGTTATTGATATTGCTTTCTTGCCACCAATTCTCTTCCGACATACGCCATGCCGCACTCACAGAGGGGAAGAAACCCCATCGCTTGCCTTTGGCGAACTTCCAACTGCCATCGTAACGCCCCGCAAAGTCAATGATATAACGCTGCTTGTAGTCATACCCAGCACGGAAAATACCACTGGCAGTAGTTTGAGTATAAGTGGTTTCTTGTACCGTATTGCTCTCACTTGTATTCATTAGATCGATATAAGGATTATCTACAGGGTTCTGCGAATTGTATATGGAATTGTATTTGCGCCGATAGAACTCAAATCCCACAGTAGCAGACACATGGTGTCCAGAGAACGTATTGTCATAACTGATGAGTGCCTGCCCTGTAATATCATTTGTTTTGGCGCGTTCGCGTTCCATCCAAGTATCGGTCTTCGAATAGGCAACATTATAGGTATTATTGACCGCATCGTATGTATATTCCGACCATGCCTTTTCAAGGTTGTTGACATCGCACCCGTTATAGTAGTAGGAGAACACAGCCCGTGCGCTCAATCCATCCAACGGAGTTTGCCAGTCTAACGAGAAATTCGATTGAAAGGTAGAGTTGCGCTTGTGGTATTCTCCCGCATTGTCAATGGTGTACGATGCCGGATTGTGTGCGCCATCGTAACCGGCGATATAGTTCACATAGTTACTGTTGTCGTTCGCATACGGGCGATAAACGGGCAGCATACCTATCACGGACAGTTTGCGTGCATAGTAGTCATCCGACCCCGGCAAACCGGGATTGATGGTATTGTCTATCTTCCCTGATATCTGTGTCCCGAATTTCAGGTTTTTTGTAATCTGCACATCGATATTGCTCTGCAGATTCGTTCGGTCGAAACTGTAATCCTGGAATACCGCTTCTTGCCCGACATGGCTCAACGAGGTATAATAGGTGATTTTATCCGTACCTCCCGAGAGATTGGCATTTACATAGTACTGCGGTGCTGCACTGCGTACATAGTTTTTGTACCAATTATACCCTCGGTAATCCTCTCCTGTTGCGGGATTATAGTACCCGTTTTTCCATTTCTCCAATTCGGCACGCGCCTGTTCGGTCGTTACCGACAACGAACCACTGTTCACATCGCGCATATAGTTGGCGTACACCCAATCGTAGGCGCTCAACAACTCGGGATACTCCGTCCATTGCTGCCAACCATAATAGCCATTGAGACTTACCTCCATCTTTTGATTGGCTTTGCCCTTTTTGGTCGTAATCAGAACAACGCCATTGGCTGCCTTTACGCCATAGATAGCCGCCGCACCGTCCTTCAGTACGGAGATATTATCTATATCGCTGATATCCAAATTATTGAAGGCACTTTCGTCCTTAATGATTCCATCTATGACATAGAGCGGAGTACCGAGATTGCGCACTTGTATACTGGCTGCCGCACCCGGTACACCACTGCTCTGGCGGGAAGTGATACCCGCCACTTTGCCGACCAATGCACCGGAAGTAGTCGTACTGGTAGAGCGTGCGATGTCTTCGGCTTGCACAGTGGTAACCGCTGAGGCTATTCCGCCTTTGCGCTTGTATCCGTAGCCCACGACCACCACTTCGTCCAATACCTGATTGTTGGCGGTCAACTGCACTTTTATCAACTCCGGACTGTTCGCAGACAGTTCCTTGGTCTCATAGCCCACATAGGAAAATACCAATCGGGTGTTTTTCTTGTCGGCGTGTTGTAGTTTGAGTACATAGGCACCATCTATATCGGTTATGGTACCGTTGGAGGTCTCTTTTTCCAATACACTGACACCTATCAAAGGCTCCCCGTCCGTATCCACTACGATACCTCGTACTTCTTGGGCAGTCAGTACACCTATGGATATACTCCATAGCAAAAGTAAAGTTATGATTAATTTGTGTGTTTTCATAGATTTTGTGCTATTGAACGATTATTTGCTGTGTGGCAATACTGCCATTACTGCCGATGACTACGGTATAAATACCCTCCGGATAGTTCATTCGAATATCCGCTGGACCTCTCCTTGACGACTGAAAGACTTTCTGCCCCGCTGAAGAATAGATACTCAAGTGGTAATCTATATCCGTCATGTCAATATGCAGAACGCTTCCTGCCGCCACTGGATTGGGAAACATCTTCCCTTCCAGACTCTTTGTCTGCGGAGCAGAAGTTATCGTTTGTCCATAGTCGGACGACTGATAGAGCGCATAGCGTGCCGCTTTCTCCTTGCGTTCCTCCCAACTCATTTTCTCCACTTCCTCCAAATCGGGAGTACCGAAAGCGTCTTTGAAACGGAACATCGGATCCAAATGTCCTGCGTAGTTCCAGTTGAGCGTAGTAGCCACACCTCCCACACGCCGAGGTATCATTACTTGGAATGCCTCCAATTGCAATCCCTTTGGCTGCCCAGGGAACAAGGACTGATCCCAGTTCATGGATTGCTTGCTATTGTGCGCCGACATACGCGCCATCGTCAAGTAATGCTCGTTTTGGGTAAGCAGATACAACCTATAGTAGGCAAAGGATGTCCATGCAAAGCCCAAATCGGCTGCCGAATGTCCTATGGCAATCAAGTGCTGACCGACAATGCTTCGGTCGCGCGGGAATATCGGATTGTCTTCGTCCCTGTCGTCCTCCACGGGTACTTCGTGGCTATACACCCAAGTCTCCGTATAGGTGGCTGCTTGCTCGGCAGCCTCCAACCATTTGCTATTGCGCGTCAAGTCGTAGAGCGACAGAAAACCTACCATAGCCATATAGCCCGACTCACTGTCAATGACCTGCGGATTATCCACCACGCAAGCGCAATAGTGGTATTTCTTGTGTACAAACAGATAACAATAATCTCCCGCCTTCAGTGCAGCCTCCTTGTATTTCTCTTCGCCGGTGGCGATGTACAGTTCCACCAGGTAACGCAATGCTGAGGTCGTGGTCAGACCATTGCTCGTATTAACCGGATGCTGGTCGTTGACTATCTTATTCCGATTCCAACTAAATGCCAGACTGCCATTCTCATTCTGTGCGCTCAACAACCAATCACCGAATTTCTTGCACGAGGTCAGCCAATTATCATGCGTTTCACCGTTTTTCGTACCATAGCACCACGCTGTGAGCAGTCCTTCCATGCCGCCTGTCATAATACGCAGGATACTCTCATAGTTACGCCAACTGCCCTTACCCGTATTACTTGGGTCGTACCAGGTGCTCGGCATTCCAATGGGTGATAGACAGTCGTTTGCCCAGAAGTCCAAGACCGCTTCGCCTTTGTGGCGTATGTCGCTTTGTTTGTTTTCTATGCCATAGCGATACAGGTAATAGCCCGAAGATACCTGCATTCCGACAAAACCCATTTGATAGTCTATGCCGCGCGGTTTGAAATCACTCAGGCTGACCTCGAACGGCCAACCCGGTTTGTCATACGAGCCGCCATCTGCCGTGCAGGGGACATAATAGGTCAACAAACTACCGATGAGTCCTTCGTAGCAAGAATCCAGATCAACGGGATAGATCGCAGGATTATAGAGGTCGAACACCTCATCCCATGATTGTTTAACCGCCTCCGCATAGGTGTCGGTATGCGAGATATGAAGAAAGACTTGATAACTGTGCTTCACGCTTGTGTCCACCGGGTGATACCGATAGCCCTTGCCCAATTTGGTAGCATTGGTTGTACCAGGAAATACAATCTCCTGATAGGTGAGTGCATTGTCCGTATCGCGCCATAATCCGCACGAACCGAACTGATAGCCTGCGTTGGACGCACTGCCTTGTGCATCGGCTACTACCGTATGGTCGCCCGAGTCTTTATGGGCTAATGTAATGGTGATGCCATTTTTCTTGCCTCTGGACATAACAAATGGCAGAGG
>CAVFHY010000001.1:0-51319 GCA_963622445.1 Bacteroidaceae bacterium | reverse complement strand
TTGGAAGTCAGTTCGGCCACACATGTGAATACGCCCTTCGACTCCGATACGGAAGTATAATAGCCGGATACAGCCCGGTTCTGCACTTCCAAGTAAGCAGGTTGACCGGCAACCAAAAAGGGAATGTCTGTTCCCTTGTAGGTCAGTGCCGTAATATACCCATCGGCCGATGAGTTAAAAGTCAGAGCCATATCTCCCGACTGCAAGGTCAGCGTAGATGCAACAGCAGATAGGCTCAGAAAGGATACGAGCAGAATCAAACAGTGTTTCACAGTGTATATAGATTTAATAGATTAAGGGGAATAAGCCATGGCGTATGAGGAAGATACAGATAAGGGGTACGCAAGAATGTAGCACGCCACCCCCTATCTGTTTCACTCTTACCGCACAACTGCTTTGGCAAACTGGTCGTTCACTTTCACAATATACGCACCTGCGGTCATAGGTATCGTATAGTGTGAGGCTGTCGTTGTTACCGTCTGTAACTGCGCACCACCTATGGAATAGATGGTAATTTGGCTTTCACCACTCAGACGGTTGATAGTCAACAGACCATCCGACGAAGTAACGAAGAAAGAAGCAGCCTGCGTATTGTGAATACCCGTACCTTCGCGCGATAATTGAATGCCGCGTGTCAGAGGCCATCCGTTTACTTTCAGCAGTTTAATCTTGTTGGGGTAATCTGCGTACAACTCAATACCTTCGTATACAACCTCATCCAATTCAACATCTTCATCGCTGATATAAGTGGTGAACTCACCTGCCAACTCATCGTTAACCCATATCTGAGTCTTCGAACCTGCAGTAACCTCACCGTCAACAACATCCTGATGGAAATACCACTTCAGATCGTAGTAGTCATCCTTGCTCACATAGATTGAGTCGAAGACCACGGAACTCGGGTCTGCAAAGTAGAAGTCTATCCATTCACCGCTCGCCGTGATTTTTATTTTCTCGTTCTCTGCATTCAAGTAGATGTATGCGCCTCCGTCTTTCTCGAAAGTGTTAGTCAATTCGGTGCAGCGTGCATCGTACATGTGATTCAGATACCAATCCTCGGAAGTTGCCTGTGCAACGGTCGGGCAATCGCCACCGGCGCTACCATCGTTCCAGTGTGCATAGAGCGTGAATGTTTCATCGTCCTTGTCCCATGCTTTGAAACTGGTTCCATCGGTGTTGTAGTATTGCGAACCCTCCGTAGCATCGGTGAAGTAGCCCTCAAAGAAATAGCCTTCGCGTGTCGGAATGGTTATCTCCGGCATATCCTGACCGAAAGTAGCCACTACACTCTCCGTTCCGCCTGTACCGCCTTGTTGATCCAAGGTGATAGCCGTCGTGGTAATAGTCGCTCTGTCGAGGGTCAGACTTTTGAAACCGGGCCAATCCGCTTTCTTGCAGAATGCGATGGTGTTCATGCCACTGTCCAGAGCAACCACCTGCGTTACAGGACTTGTGCCGTCCAAATTCATGATAGTGGAATCTCCGTTAATTACAAGATATACCGAACCTACATTGCGGGTCTCGACAATCATCTTGTAGTCGCCGGCTTTGCTCATGTTGATATTGTCGAAGATGACATTGCTCGGGCCGTCCCAATGATAGTCCGACCAACCATCGTCCGTCAGTTTGAGATAGCCGCCGTTCCATTTCACAGCCGCACCATTGCCGTCCACGGTGTCTCTCAAAGCCGTACACTTGACATAGTAGGCATTGCCGAGATAGTAGTCTGCGCTCTGTGCGAGTGCCGCATCGGGGCAGTCTGCCAAAGCGATACTGTAGAAACCAGGCCAACCTTCGTTCTTACCGAACTTGATGGTGTTCATGCCCTCTTTCAACGAGACACTTGTCACCAACGGACTTGTGCCGTCCAACTTCAGGGCGGTGGTGTCCTCGTTGACGATGAAATCAACGGTGCCGGTATTACGATAGTTCACCGTCAACACATAGTTGCCGGCTTTGCTCATGTTGATGTTGTCGAAAATCACACGACTGACGCCGTCCCAGTGATAGTCCGACCATCCGTCTTCGAAACGCTTGATCAGACCATCCGCATTGCATGTAGTCTTTTCCGAACCATTTTCGCGAACCACCGTGGTATCGCGCAGTGGCGTACACTGATTGTAATACACATTACTCAAGTAGTAATCTGCGCCCTCAGCCGTTGCAGCATCGGGACAAGTAACGGTTTGCGCCTGTGCGCTCCCCATGCAGACAGACAGCAAAGCCGCTGCCGCTACAGAAAAGTAACTTTTCTTCATGTTAGTAGGATTTTAGATTATAAGGTTGAGAGACTTTGCATGGTATTTGGTTTTTCTACGCCCGTCCAAAGTCTCAAGAACACGACGAACGAAGCCTGCGACGAACGAATGAGCATCCATTCTAATCACAGTGCAAAGATACAACAAAACGCGTTATAAATAGGTAACAATAATCTCAAAGATGGCTATATGCGTCGCAAGAACTCTACGCTGCAACAAATATCGCGTTATTTGAGACTATTTTGTTTTCTATCTTCGGCAGGCGCCACACCAAAGACAGACTTGTAGCATTTGGCAAAATACGAAGAAGAAGTGAAGCCGACGGAGTATGCCACTTCACTTACCGAGAGGTCGGTATTGCGCAACAGTTGTTGGGCTTTTTGCAGGCGTATTTGGTGCAGCAGGTCGAAGGGCGTAATACCCATTTGCGCCTTCACTTTGCGGAACAGTTGCGCACGGCTCACTCCTAATTCTTCGCTTAAACTATTGACCGACAATGTGGAATCGTCCAAGCGTTTCTCTATGATTCGCTGCAAGTTCTCGATAAACTTCTCGTCTTGGCTTTGTGTGATTTTTACCTGTGTCAATTCTGCCGAAATCTGCTCCAACTGCTGCTGTTGCTTGCTGATAGTAAGGGCACTTTGGGCACGCTCTTGATGTACGCGCAAACGATAGTGATACAGCAGTATCATCACAATACCCAACAGAACAGACAATACCAAGCATAGGCTTAATGCCATATTTGCCGTACGCAGCCCATCGGTTTTTCCTCCCAAACTGTCCATGCGCGTCTGCAAAGCCTTTATTACTTTTGTTTCGTTGTCCATCTCTTGCGACATACGCATCATCAGCCTTGTAGAAGATCGGTCTACCAACATGGGATGGAGCAGCGAATCACGCACATACGGTTGCCCGTGCAGGATGGCATAAGCGGTTTGTATGATAAGATCGCCACGGGTAACATTCGTAATCGAAGCGGCAATCTTCCCCTCCAATATCGCCTCAACGCCACTGTCAGGGCCATTCAATGCATCTACACCCAATATACGGAAATCCTTGTCCGGATACCGATGCAGGCACGCTTCGTATGCCCCTAAAGCCATAATGTCGTTTTGCGCCACCACAACATCGATATCCTTATGCTGCAACAAAAGAGAGTCGGTCTGCCGAAACGCCAACGCATACGACCAATTTCCCACCCCTGTTCCGCACAAGTGTACGGCTTGGAAATTTTTCAGCCCTCGGCGTAAACCGATATAGCGCTCCGATACGGCAGGCGTTCCCAGCACGCCGAGTATCTCTATCACCTGCAACGGGCGTTGTGCGGTGTAACCTCCCTTGTGCGCCAATTCTTTCAGGTACTCTGCCATCAAGTTGCCGACTTGTAGGTTGTCCGTACCGACAAAAGCCGTATAATCGTCCGTCTTCGGATTGCGGGAATTGATGACGACAGGCACCCCTTTTTGTGCAGCATGCTCCAAGGCGGCATGTATATAAAGCGGATCTTCCACACCGATTATGAGCAGATCTACCCCGCTTTGAAGCAGGCTGTCTATCTGCATCCCCTGCAACCGCCTGTCTCCGCGGGCATTTTTGAGAATCAAGCGCAACTCAGGATGCAACACCGCCTCCTGTACTATCTCGTCGCACATTTTGTCGTGCCACACATCCTGAAAATCGATGCAGACTCCCACAGCAAAGGTTTGCTCCTTTGGGGTCGGTTGGCAGCCGCAAAGCAAACCGACATAACCGCACAGAATAATAACGGGCAATCGGCGGCGTAAAGTGTGTAATAGTTTCATGGTATGCAACAATTGTGATGAGTAAAATAATCTCAACGCCACTGCAAAAGTACATTATATTTGTGGTATATACAATAACCACCCCCCCCATTTTTACTATTTTAACCATATAATATGCGGTTAGAAACACTTTTGGCGAATTGGTACATAGACACCGGTGCGAATGGCCAGTATGGCCATTCGCACCGGTAGAATACCCGACAGATGGTTCTCAAAAGAAGACGGTGAAGACCGAAAAACAGACAGAGAAATTACCTGCCCAAACTACGATTATACGGGCAGGCATTTTGGCAGGCGAGGCAATAGTGGGTAGTATATGCCACGCAGCGTGTAGCATCCCATTCCTCCCCACGCAGTGCCCCCGTCGGGCAGGCGTCGAGGCAACGACTACACCCTGCGCAGATGTCTGCCGCAAGCGGGCGCTTTCGGCTGCTGTCTTGCTCTACAGGCATCTGCAGCACCAGTTCGCCCAGGTGTACCATACTGCCGAGCGTAGGATGAATCAGTTGGTGGTTACGCCCTATCTGTCCGAGCCCGGACAGCACAGCCCAGCGCCTCTCCAGGAACGGCGCCGAATCGCAGAAGATATGCTGTTGCGTACGACTGACCACCTCTTCGCCGTAAGTTTCACGCAGCCGTGCATCGAGGGCATAGAGTTTCGATTTCATGCTGCGGTGATAGTCCTTGCCCGTATGCCCGTAGGTCATCAAGCAGACGACAACCGTGCGAGCCCCCTCGACGAGAACCCTCGGGTCATAGCGTTTGTCGCGATTGCGCTCGAGGTAATCCATTGCTCCATGCCGCCCTGCATCGACCCAATGGTCCATATAGAGTGCATCTTCGTCGAGGCGTGCGGCAGGGGCTACGGCGCAGTCGTCGAAGCCTATCTCTATTGCCAAACGGCGTATGTCTGTCTCGAGAATCACTTACTGAGCACCACCTCACGGAGGACAGCTGCAAAGTTACCGAAGATAAGTTGGCAGGCAATAGCCAGCACGATGATACCGAAGAACTTACGGACGATGTAGAGGGCAGTAGAGCCGAGGTGGTTCATCAGCCAATGTGTCCCTGTCAGTACGAGGAAGAGCACCACGATACAGAGCAGCACCGCACAGATAAGGTTCGATGTGGAGTACTGTGCCGTCATGGCAATAAGCGCAGTGAATGCGCCGGGGCCTGCGTACATAGGGAAAGCAAGCGGCACAAGGTTGCCCGAGCCGTCGATGTCGGTCTTGAAGAAAGTCATATCGAGTATCATCTCCAACGCCATAAGGAAGATGATGAAGCCGCCGGCAATAGCAAAATACTCTATCTTCACGCCGAAGAGTTTGAGTATCCACTCGCCCAACAGCAAGAAAGCAATCAGTATCGTGGCCGAAGCGACAGATACTTTCCACGGGCTAACCTTGATACCCCGTTGCTCCATATTGATCGTGATAGGCATATTGCCGAACGGGTCGATGATAGCAATCAGGAACACGAAAGCAGGCAGAATCTGCCAAATGTCAAGCGACAAGAAGAAAGTAGAGAACATAATGTAAGAGGTTAGAAGTTAGACTGCCTTACGGCCCTGTCGGAACGCTGTTCTAAAGTCAGAACAAAGTCCGAAACCACACGCAGCAAATTCGCCTGCAAAGGTACGCAAAAACGAATAAATATGCAAGTTATACGATAGAAAAATAACGGTAAACTTGTACAATTCAGTTTTTTATAGTACTTTTGCAGTCGCTTTGGTCTGTATCGGGCAGAAAACAGTACGGAAGCAGTCCATAAAGCAGCACAGGAGCGGCAGCGTCAGAACGCAGCACGGCAGCCCCGAAAGCCAAAGAGAAAAAACAGAACTTATTATATAGCAATCATTTTATGATTAACTCTCAAGATGTCAAGAATGGCGTTTGTATCCGTATGGACGGGCGCTTGTATTTTGTGATTGAGTTCCTGCATGTCAAGCCGGGTAAGGGTAACACAATCATGCGTGTGAAATTCAAAGATGTAGTAGATGGTCGTGTTATCGAGCGTCGTTTCAACATCGGTGAGAAATTGGAGGATGTGCGTGTAGAGCGTCGTCCGTACCAGTACCTCTATCAGGAGGGTGAGGACTACATCTTCATGAACCAAGAGACTTTCGAGCAAGTGCCTATTTCGCACGACCTCATCACGGGTGTAGATTTCCTCAAAGAGGGATTTGTAGTCGATGTAGTCAGCGATGCTTCTACGGATACGATTCTCTTCGCTGAGTTGCCTGCCAAGGTTGAACTGACGGTAGCCTATACCGAGCCTGGTCTGCGTGGTGATACGGCAACGAACACGCTGAAGCCCGCCAAGTTGGAAACGGGCGCAGAGATTCGTGTGCCTCTGTTCATCAACGAGGGCGAACTCATTCGTGTCGATACCCGCGATGGCAGCTACTGCGAACGCGTCCGCTAATTTTCATGCACATTAGCAGTGAGTCGTTGCCACTGATACATAGCGAAAGCATCGTACAAAAAGTAAATCGGGACTTCCTTGTCGGAAGTCCCGATTTTTATTGTATGGGATATAGAAGATATAGAATTACTAGAAGATCTAGAATTACTAGATTTACTAGAAGATCTAGAAGTTCTAGACTTCCTAGAACTGCTAGAAGATCTAGAGCTATCTCGTTCCATTAGAGTTTCTTTCATTTGAGTTTCTTCCTTGCGAGTGCCTGCCACGATTGTGTCCGCCGCCATGTGAGTGGGAGTGTGAGTGGGAGCGGCTGCTGCGTCCTCTGCCCCCGCCGCTACGCCCTGCGTAGGCAGCCTCATTAGGCACCTCGCCTAACTCGGCTGGTACCGAGATACGGTCTATCTTCTTTTTGAGGAACTGCTCGATACGCCCGAAGTAACGGGCATCGTCGGGGCTGACGAGAGTAACTGCCTCGCCTTTGTTCTCCGCGCGTGCCGTACGCCCGATACGGTGTACATAGTCTTCGGCATCGTGCGGTACATCGTAGTTGATAACCAGCGGCACATCGTCCACATCTATACCACGGGAGATGATGTCGGTGGCTACAAGTACATCCACTTTGCCGTTGCGGAAATCGAGCATTACCTCGTCCCGCTCTTTCTGCTCGAGGTCGGAGAACATCGCCCGAGCGTCGATATGCTTTGCCCGCAGCGCACGGGTCAAGTCCCGCACTTTCTGTTTCTTACTTACGAAAAGGATGACTTTCTTCAGTCCACGCCCCTCGAGCAGGTGTTGTACCATAGCGGTCTTCTGCGCCTCGTAGAGTTGCACCGCCATCTGATGAATACTCTCGGGCGGGCGTGATACTGCTATCTGTACCTCGGTGGGGTTCACCATAATAGCCTTTGCCATTTGGCGTATCTTGTCGGGCATAGTAGCAGAGAACATAATGGTCTGTCGCTCTTTTGGCAAGCGGCGGACGATGTTCATGATGTCGTCGTAGAAACCCATATCAAGCATACGGTCCGCCTCGTCAAGGATAAAGTACTTCACACCCGAGAAATCCACATCGTAAATATTGAGTTGGCTCAGCAGTCGTCCCGGTGTGGCGATAACGATGTCCGCCCCTTTCTGTAAGCCGGTAACCTGCGTACCCCATGCCCCAGTCTCGCCGCCGTAGATAGCCACCGAAGAGAACGGTACATAGAAGCCGAAGCCCTCCATCTGCTGGTCTATCTGTTGCGCCAGTTCGCGCGTGGGCGCCATAATGATGGCATTCAGTTTATCTGTATCATGGTGGTCGTACTGCAGGTTGGTCAGCAACGGCAGGATATAGGCAGCCGTCTTGCCTGTGCCTGTCTGTGCGCAGGCTATCACATCGTGTCCTTCCAGAATAACGGGAATAGTCTTTTCCTGTACGGGAGTGCAGGTATCGAAATGCATGTCCCACAGGGCATCCAGCACCTCATCCGACAAGGGTAGTTCATCAAAAAACATGGTTGCTAATTATGAATTAAGAATTATGAATTACGGAGTCTGTCTTACAACTGCCCCGCTTCGACAAGGGTGATTACCCGCTCCACTATCTTGTCCTTGTCCGTGGCGTCGTACTCTTCTTTTAGGTCGTTACGGAACAGTTTGGCTACAAACTGCCACCAATTGGCACTTGCCTTACCTCTGTACTGCACGATGAGTTCGTAACTTGTGCGGTCGCTCTCCCTGTCCATCAACTTCATGAGCATCTGCCCCTGCGAGGCGTACATACCCCGGAAGTCCTTCTCGTACTTCTTGTAGAGCGTGCGTTCGTACTGCCTCCACCAGCGTCGCCGCTCCTTGGGGTCTTGTATCTTTGCCAACTCGGCATCAGCGTACGCCATATCGCGGGTAATCATCTTGGCGTAGGGGAGTGTTTTCTTCACATCCCGCACGGTCTTCCAGTAGAACCGCTCCTGTCGCTTGTTCTTGAAGCGCATGGGCGGATAGACATACACATCGTGTAGAAAGGCAAGGTAGAGCGTATCGCCCTGCTCTACCCGCACCATAAGCGAGTCCAGATGCGACGGAGCGGCAGCGGTACAGAGGCTGCAAAGCAGCCCCACAAGCAGCCCGCCTATCCCCCCTATATACCTTGTGCACGGCATCATAGTCTCTCCAACTTGGCGTAGGTAAGCAGCAGCGTCTTCTGCCCGCCTTGGTCGAAGCGAATGTCTATCTTGTCATTGTCGTTGTCGCGATAGACACGCACCACCTCGCCCTCGCCGAAGACCTTGTGCCGCACCCGCTCACCCGCCTGCCAGTTGCTCTCCGTGGCAGCATGCTGCGTATTGGGGGCGACATGTTTGAGCGGTTTCTTGGGTGCGGCGGCGAACGGTCGTTCGTCCGCCCAACTGCTGTTGCGCCACTGCGGGCGTCCCGGTTGGGCAGTCTCGTTCTCCACTACTGCCATATACTGTTGGTCTATGTCGTTGAGGAAACGGGACGGCATCGTGATAGCCACCGTACCGTTGCGGAAACGCTGGCGTGCATAGGAGAGATGGCAGGTATCCATCGCCCGTGTGATAGCCACATAGAGCAGGCGCCGCTCCTCTTCGAGGGCACGGGGCGTGTTGCTGTACTGCGAGGGAAAGAGGTTCTCTTCCAGACCGCAGATAAAGACCGTAGGGAACTCCAACCCTTTGGCGGCATGGATAGTCATCAGCGTTACCCGCTGTGTCCTGTCGGCAAGGTTCTGGTCCTGGTCGGTCAGGAGCGACACCTCTGCAAGGAAGTCGGCTATCGGCGTGAACGATACGCCCTCCCGGGTACGCTGCTCGACAAACTCCCGAATACCAGACAGCAACTCCTGGAGGTTCTCTGCCCGGTCGATGCCCTCGGGCGTGCGGTCGGTCATGGCTAGGGCGCGTATCCCCGACTGCGTGAAGACACGGTCGGCGAACTCAAATGCGTCCAGCGTATCCGCCTCCTCCGAGAAGCGGGCGAGCAAGTCGGCAAAAGCCGTCAGTTTCTTTGCCGTAGCCGCCTGTACGGGCAGTTGACATTCCACAGGACGGCTCACCACCTCCATCAGACTCACCCGACAAGCCGCCGCCGTATCCACCACCCGACGGAGCGTCGTGTCGCCTATACCCCGGGCGGGGAAATTGACCACCCGCAGCAATGCCTCGTTGTCCTTCGGGTTGACGGCAAGGCGGAAATACGCAATGGCGTCCTTCACCTCCTTGCGCTGATAGAACGAGGTACCGCCGTAGATACGGTAGGGGATGTTGCGCTTACGCAATTCGTTCTCGAACGCCCGTGACTGGGCGTTGGTGCGGTAGAGTATGGCGATGTCGTCGTAGGGCGTGCCGAGTTGGCGGCTTGCGTCGCTTATGGCGCGTGCCACGCCCTCGCCCTCCTCACGGTCGGTGGAATATGCCGTCAAGTCGAGCCGCTGCCCCATGTCTTTCTCCGAATAGACCTCCTTGGGTATTTGGTGTTCGTTGTGACCGATAAGCGAGTTGGCGGCGTTGACGATATTCTGCGTCGAGCGGTAGTTGCGCTCCAACTTGTAGAGATGTGCGTCGGGGTATCCCTGTTGAAAGCCGAGGATATTCCGTATGTCCGCCCCGCGGAACGAATAGATAGACTGTGCGTCGTCGCCCACCACGCAGATACGGTTCTGCGGCTCGGCAAGGCACTTGACGAGCAAATACTGCACATAGTTGGTATCCTGGTACTCGTCCACCAGCACATACCTGAATGCCGTTTGATACTTGCGGCATATATCCGCCTCGTCCTGGAGCAAGGTATAGAAATTGACGAGCAAGTCGTCGAAATCCATGGCGTTGGCGGCACGCAAACGGACTTGGTACGAACTGTAGATCTCGGGCATCTTATAGAGCCGCTGTGCGCTGTACTGCCGATAGAATTCTTTGTCGATAGCGAATCGGTCGGGGCTGACAAGCGAGTTCTTGGCAGTAGAGATATACCCCAATACCTCGCCGAGTTTGTATATCTTCTCATCGAGTTGGAACTCGCGTACGATCTGCTTCAAGAGCGACTTGGAATCCGCTGTGTCGTAGATAGAGAAATCGCGCGTATAACCCAGTCGGTCCGCCTCCGAACGCAAGATACGGGCACAGACAGAGTGGAATGTCCCCATCCAGAGATAACGGGCATCGGTAGCAGGCACCAGGCGGCAGACACGCTCTTTCATCTCGCGTGCCGCCTTGTTGGTAAAAGTCAGCGCAAGTATATTGCAGGCTGGGATACCCTGCTCCAAGAGGTAGGCTATCTTGTAGGTCAGCACACGCGTCTTACCCGAGCCTGCGCCCGCAATGACGAGTTCAGGTCCATCGATATATTCCACAGCCTGCCGCTGTGCGTCGTTGAGTTGTGACAAGAAGTTCATAGTTTCCTAATCCGCCATTCGTTTGGGTAGAGGTTGTTCAGGCGCGTGCCTACATTCTTCGCAAAGCCGAGCGGCACGCCCTCGTAGGTAAGTAGGAGGATGCCCTGCGGCTGTCCCTCCACGGCACCGAGCGCTTCGGTACGGAGATAGGAGAGCGCGTCCTCCCGCGAAAGAGCCAGACGGGGGAAAGCCTCTTGCCGCAGGTCTTTTGCCATACTAAGGCTGTGTTGCGGTACGACATTCTTGCCCCTCTCCTCGCTCAAGCCGAAGCCCGTCGAGATACAAGTAAGGCTCCCTGAGAGGCAGTCTATCAGCTCCTTGTAGCGGGCGGGATAGGCAATAGTGAAGCGGTCGTTGCGGCGCAGTGCCCAATGCTCGGGATGCAGCAGCCATCGGCGTATCTCTTTCTCGCCCACGACAGGCGCACTCGCCCGCTTGGGCGGGCGCGGCTTAAAGGGAGCGTAAGCGGCATCCCGCTTACGCAGTACGCAGATATAGAAGCCCTCGCCCTTTGTACGGTGAGGATAGAAACGGTAGCCTGCCCCGCAGTCTGCGATGCCCCATGCGGGATCGTAGTCGAGCGGGAGGATATCTGCCCCCAGTTCGGCGGCTATCCATTGGGCGTTCTGTTCGTCTTCCGAGCGATTGAACGTACACGTGGAGTAGATAAGTATGCCGTTAGGTTTCAGCGCACTCCAAACATCCTGTAGTATGCTGCGCTGCCGTTCGGCACACATCCGGACGCCCTGCAGGCTCCACTCGTCGCGTGCCTGCATATCTTTGCGGAACATGCCCTCGCCCGAGCAGGGAGCGTCCACCAATATGCAATCGAAGAGATTCGGACAATGTTCACCGTATTCGGCGGCGGTGTTGTGGGTAACGACCGTGTTGCCGTTGCCCCATTTCTGTATGTTCTCGGAGAGGATAAAGACGCGCTGGCGCACCACCTCGTTGCTCAACAGCAGCCCCTCGCTGCCGAGATACTCACTGACAAGCGTCGATTTGCCGCCCGGGGCGGCACAAAGATCAAGCACAATGCTCTCACGCGGCACATACTGCTCGAGGGCTTGCTGAACAAACATCGAACTCGCCTCCTGCACATAGTAGCAGCCTGCATGGAAGAGCGGATCGAGCGTAAACTGCGGGCGCAAGGAGAGATAATAGCCGTCTTCGTGCCATGGCACTTCGTCGGTGTCGCAGTCGAAAGTCAGCACATCCATCTTGGTATTGAGGCGGATGCTCGTGGGCGGCTCTGTCTGCAAGGCACGGAAGAGGTCGTCCGCCTCCGCACCCATCTGCTCGCACATCGTATCGATAAAATCAGGAGGTAACATAGGTATATTGCGTCGTAAAATAGCGTTGAATTCGTACTTTTTCGCTATAGAGCGGTCGTTCTTTTGCCGAACAAACGGGCTCGCCCCACCAAGCAAGCAGGCACTTTTTGCCGAACAAGCCTGCAAAGTTACGCATTTTCTTTCGGTTTTGCAATAGACGCCGCACTTTCTGCCTATCGATACGGTATATTTGGTTAAAAAATCTCGTACCTATCTCGTACAGGTATTCCTACCACATCCCTTGCCTATCCCTTGCCTATCCCTTGCGCCCATGTCTCTTGTATCCTCCTTGTATTCTCATCGTATCCTCCTTATGAATTTTAACCCGATCTGCCTGCTTCGGGGCGTGGCATTTCCCCACCTGCTGCACCAAAAGTCATTTGCACAAGCATATCGTTCCTATACCGAAAGCGGCGAAAAAAAAGGAGAAAACAAAAACAGGAAGGGAAACGGAACAAACAAAAAAAACAGAACGGGAAGGAAATAGACAAAAATGCCTATAGAGTACAATACTACGCCTATTGTGTACGATATTGTACCTGCTCATTTTAGATTTGTATTATCTTTGCGGCGTGAAAAACAGAAGCAACAAATAGGGACACAGAAGCAAAGGGATAACAGAAGCAGCAAATAGAGGGCGAGAATAGACAAGAGAACAGCGAACAGGGGCGCAAAAGCAAAAGGACGACAGGGCGAAGAAGCAACAAACAGGGACACAGAAGAGCAAAGGGATAACGGAGCGCACTTACAAAACGCCCTCGATACGCGGTGGGCATAGCGATGCACAGCAGGCTCAATCCAAATACACACAGAAAAAAAATCAAAGACACAAAAATAACCATGAAAAAACTTTTCTTCTTTGGAGCAACTTTTCTGCTCAGTTCTCTCTCGGCACACGCCGTAGATTTTTTAGTACAGACCGGCGAGGATACCGACCCGAAATGGGAGCAAAGCGTCATTGAGGCTACGGGAGCGACGCTGATTGACCTAAAGGCGCAGAATCAAACGATTGATGCTGCACTGACGGCGGCAATAAAGACAAATAAGCAAGAAATTTGGTTTGCTGGAGGTACCTATACTTTTGCGGCTGCTTATGCCAATAAAAACGGCACGCAGTTTATCGGCGGCTTTGCTGGCACCGAGACCACGAAAGACGGGCGTGCGTTGACAGAAGGCGGCGAAGCATACGATTTCCAATATGAGACGATACTGGATGGCGGCAAAACGGTGCAACTATTTAGCGCAGCGGGCGCGGCAAACACCACGCTCGATGGACTGACTCTGCAAAATAGCAAGAGCGCGGCAAATGCGGGAGTAGCACGCTTGGGTAGTACTGCTACCGTAAAAAACTGCCAATTCATCGGGAATACTGCAGCCGATCAGGGAGGGGCTATTCAATTCTATAACGCCAACGCTGCTATTTCGAATTGCTATTTCGAGGGAGATACAGCTCAGCAAGGTGGTGCAATATATGTGAATAATGCTGCAGCCAACGAGATAACTATCACGAATTGTGCATTCATTGGTAATTTGGCAACCGGTACTGCTAATGCGGGTGGTGCAATCCATGTGCAGAAAGATGGTAAGGTTATAGTACAAAACTGCTATTTCACCGAAAACGATGCCAAGGGCAATGGTGCGGCTATCTCGTTTGCAGGCACAAACGAAGCAAACACTATACAGAACTGCCTTATCTATGCCAACAAAGGTGGCGCAAAGCACGCCGTCTATATGGCAGCAGGCAATTTCTATTACAACACCGTAGTGGAGAACGAAGGCGGTGCTCTCTACTCGACCAAGTGCAACTGCAAGAACAATGTATTCTGGGGAACAGAGACGACAAAGGGCTCTATCGCTGCAAACAAAACAGAATGTGTATTCGACTACAATGCGGCGGTAGATTCGTTGAATGGGGGCAATGCTGTGGTATCGAACCATATTGTACTTTCCACAGACAATACCGGCTCGGCAGCAGATAAAAAGTACCCAATGTTTACCAATGTGGAGAGCGGCGATTTCACTATCCAAAAGGGCTCTGCACTTATCCACGCAGGCACAACGATAGAGGATATCACGACGGACCTCGTAGGCGAGACACGCACCCAGGCTGACCTCGGGGCGTTTGCATACATAGCCAGTGCACCGACCGGTATCGACGAAGCAAAAACGGAGGCTGTAGATATTGAGGCTGCGCTGCGTGCAGGCGAAGTATATGACCTCCTCGGTCGTCGGGTAGGCACACTCCAAACGGGACAAATATACCTTGTACAAGGAGCGAAGGTGCTAATTAACAAGTAATTTACTATACAGATTCTCTGCCCCCTATACCACAAGGTCTCTTAATACCCTATACAAAGCACAAGGGTTTCCTATGCCGCAGGCGGCAAGAAAAAAGAAGGAAATTCAGCATGGAGGGTAGAGAAGGCAACGGAGGCATAATAACAAAGATAACAACTACAAATCTACGATACAATGAAAAAGTATGCATTCCTCTGCGGCATATTGCTCTCGGCAATGTGTATGCAAGCACAAAACGCTGTCATCTATGTAGCACCGAATGGCGAAGGAGACGGCTCGTCGTGGGAAACGCCTATGGGCAATATCCAGACCGCCATCAATCAAGCCGGTACAGACCGTGAGAATGTAAAAGATGTATGGATAAAAGCAGGTACCTACGCTGTCCAGAAACTCATTACACTAAAGGACTCCGTCAATGTCTATGGCGGCTTTGCCGGCACAGAGACCTCTGTCGATGAGCGTCTGATAGTAGCAGGCGGCGAGGCATGGGAGTTCGCCAATCAGACTATCCTCAACGGCGGCGACACAGTTGCTTGTATGGCTGCCTCGAAGCCTATGACCGTACCTATCGTAGTGGACGGTTTGGTACTGGAACACGGTGCTGCGCTGAAAGCCCAAGGCAATAATGGCGGTGGCATCCGCCTCAACACGAATGTGACGCTGCGCAACTCGATCGTACGCTATTGCTACTCCGACAATGCGGGCGGCGGTATACAAATCTACCCCGGCGGCGATGTGCAGGACTGCTATATTGCCTACAACCGTCAAGAGACGGGCGGCAATGGCGGTGGCGGCTGCTGCAGCAACAACAGCACGAATGGTGAGTATATTACCATTGAGCGTTGTGTCTTCGAGGGCAATACCTCCTCGGTGCGTGGCGGCGGTATCAACACGCAAGGCGCAATGGGTACGACTATCAACGCCTGCACCTTTGTGAACAATACGGCGGTGGACGCTACGGGTGCTTATAAGCCAGGTGCTGCTATCTACGACAACGGACAGAACATGAGCCATATTACCAACTGCGCGATGTACAACAATACGGGTACGAATGTCGTGTATCTCAAAGCCAATGAGTTCGTCAACAACACCATCGTAAAGAACATCGGCGGTGTGTATATAGGAACAGCCGTTAAGACGGGCGAAATATCGAATAATGTGGTATGGGCGTGCGTGACAGACGCTGCCGGTACCTCGGCAACCAGTCTTTCGGGCGTGGCAGTAAACGGACTGAAAGTGCAGTATAACTACACCTACAATCCTATACCCACCGACAAGGGCTATGTATTGAGCGACATGGTCGACATCGAGAACACTAACAAGCAGTTCTACTCCAACCAGTCGAACGCTGACACCGAACCTGCCGCCGAAGAAGACCCGGGCGACAAGATAACCAAAGGTCCGCATTTCCGCCATGTAGCAGGTTTCATCGGTGCTATCCCTTCGGGCTTGGACGAGGAGTCCATCCTTAGACTTACAGAAGACCTCGACAGCGTAGATTTGCAGATCAAGGGGCGTTCGGCACTTGTCAATGCAGGCAAGGATGTAGCGTTGGCTACCGACCGCAACGGCGCAGTACGCAAGCAAGGCACACGCACCGATGTGGGCGCATACGAGCTGAGCTACTACGCTGTACATATCGGCGAATACGACCTCGAGAAAGGTGCGATCTATACAGAGAGCGGCGACACCATTCAGCCGCAAGCCGAACTGACTTCCGCCTACGGCGACGAACTGGTACTGCTGCTCTACTCCACCAGCGGTGAGCCTGTAGCCAAAGTAACGGCTACCACTTCGACCGACGGCGGCTTGACTTTCACGGGCGAGACCGAAGATATCACCTCTCTCTTGGGCGAAGACGGCGTGCTGCGCATGAAAGTCTATGAGCCGCTACTCATCGAAGTGGAATGGGAAGAGAGGACGGCTATCCGCAACACCACCTCGGCTACGCTCCGCTATACCCACACGCAAGACGGTATCTGCCTCATGGGGCTCGAGAGCGGCAAGACGGTAGAGGTATATGACCTCAACGGACAATTGGCAGTCCGCCGCCAAGCCACGGGTACGACAATGAACCTCCCGCTGCAGGCAGGTGTGTATGTCGTACGCCAAGAGTCGGCACACTGCAAGGCGATCGTACGCTAACCTTATCCTACACGATTGCCGCTCGCTCAACAACGGAGCGAGCGGCAATCCTTCCCCCGTTTTCGGGGCAGCATGCTGCTCCGAAGATGCCCTACAGCATCCCTGCCTATACGGAGGGCTACACTTAACCCCATGAATCCGAAATATATTTCCGCATGAAAAAACAACTACTGACTATGCTCCTGTGCCTGCTCTGCTGTGCGGTCGGGCACGCCCAATCGCTCGTAACGGGTACGGTGGTGGACGACTCGGGAGAGCCGCTGATAGGAGTGAATGTGCTCGTCAAAGGTACCTCGACGGGTACGATGACCGATTTCGACGGCAAATTCAGCCTGATGGCCGGCGCAAAAGACATATTAGTGCTGTCCTACCTCGGCTTCAAGACCGAAGAAGTACCCGTGAACCTAAAGCGCCCCATGTCGGTTGCGCTGCACGAGGACAAACAAGCCCTCGACGAGGTGGTCGTAATCGGCTACCAAGATGTGCGCAAGCGCGACCTGACCGGCTCGGTGGCAAAAGCCAACATGGAGGACATGCTCAAGGCTGCCGTGCCGAGTTTCGACCAAGCCCTTGCCGGCCGTGTGGCTGGCGTGAATGTGTCGTCCGCAGAGGGTATGCCCGGCGGCGAGATGAACATCGTCATCCGTGGTAACAACTCCGTAACGCAGGATAACTCGCCGCTGTATGTGGTGGACGGATTCCCCGTGGAAGACGCCAGCATAGCCTCAGCCATCAACCCGAACGACATCGAGAGCCTCGACATCCTGAAAGACGCTTCTGCCACCGCCATCTACGGTTCGCGTGGCGCAAACGGTGTGGTCATCATCACGACCAAGAAAGGTAGCGTAGGCGCACCGCAAGTGAGTTACGACGGAAGTTTCGGTATTCAGCATATCACACGCACCATTCCGATGATGAACGCCTACGAGTTCGTCAAACTGCAGAGCGAGATTTATACCACCTCGGAAATCCAGTCGAAGAGCAGCTATTTCCCGTTGAAATCGGATCTTTTGAGCGAATACGGCTCTATTCCGAATACCTATTTTGCGTCGCTGCTGGCTGACAAGCCGGACGACTATCGCGTGTCGCTCGACGACTATATCGGGGCAGACCAATACGACTGGCAAGACCTGATCTTCCGTGACGCATGGCAGCAGAACCACAGCGTATCGCTCACCGGTGGTACGGCAGAGGCACGCTACAACGCCTCGGTGTCGTACTTCGGGCAGGACGGTATCGTAAAATACAGCAATTACAACCGATACCAAGGGCGTTTGGGACTGAATGTAAAGAAGAATCACCTAACCATAAACCTGAAGGCAAACTACAGTTGCGCCACCACCAATGGTTCGTCGCCCTCACAGAGCCAGTACAGCGGTATGAACAACCTGTTCTACTCCGTATGGGGCTATCGTCCGACCACGCAGCCGAGTACCCCGCTCTCCAACCTGCTCAATTCGGACACCGACGACAATGTGAACGCAAACAACGACTATCGCTTCAACCCTATCAAGTCGCTGCAGAACGAGTACCGCATAGGGCGCACCCACAACGCACAGTTCAACGGCTTCCTCGAGTATGAGTTCATCAAAGGACTCAAACTGCGGGCTACGGGCGGCTACACTATATACAACAAGAAATCCGAGACCTTCAACAACAGCAGCACCCGCTACGGTATGCCCACCTCGACCAACAAGGTGAACGCCACCTACGGCGACTACGAGCGCCACACTTGGCTGAACGAGGACTACATAACCTATCAGACGCAAGTCAACAAGGCGCACAATATCAGCGTTATGGCGGGTCTCAGTCTGCAAGGCTCGAAATACAAGTACTACTCGATGATGACCACGCAGATTCCCTATGAGTCGCTGGGTATGGCGGGTATGCAGGACGGTACGCCCAACACGATTACTTCGGGCGAGACCGACTGGACGATGTTCTCCTACTACGGGCGTTTCTCCTACGACTACAAGTCGCGCTACTACCTGACCGCCACCTTCCGTGCAGACGGCAGCAGCAAGATGGCCAAGGGACACAAGTTCGGCTACTTCCCCTCCGTTTCGGCGGCATGGTCTATCAGCGAGGAGCCGTGGATGAAAGTAACACAGCCGTGGTTGAGCCACTCCAAACTGCGCTTCAGCTGGGGACAGACGGGTAACAACCGTGTGGGCGAGTACGATTCGTATGCTAAGTTGGCACAACTCAAGGCATTGAGCAGCGGTATCTATTCGGGCGTATATGGCACAAACAACACCATCAGCACGGGCGTCGTACCGGTATCGCTCGCCAACGAGAACCTGAAATGGGAGACCACCACACAGATGGATGCGGGTCTCGACCTCGGATTCTTCAGCGACCGCTTGGAGTTTGTGGTCGATTGGTATCGCAAGATAACCGACGACCTGCTGCTGGCAGCCGATATGGCACCATCGAGCGGCTATCCCACCGCCACCAAGAACATCGGTAGCGTGCAGAACATGGGTTGGGAGATTACGATGAACGCCAAGCCCGTCAAGACACGCCACTTCCTCTGGGATATGTCGTTTAACATTGCCTTCAACCGCAACAAAGTGCTGGCACTGACGGAGAACCAGTTGGCCATGCTAACCAACGCTCGTTTTGACCAGAACTACACCAGTGCCAACTACATCGCCAAGGTGGGCTATCCTATCGGTATGATGTACGGTTATGTATACGAAGGGACCTACAAATACGAGGACTTCGACGGCGGCGAGGGCAGTTATACGCTCAAGGAGGGTATTCCCCATTTCGCTTCGGAGAACAGCACGCAGCCGGGCTATCCCCGCTATGCCGACCTGAACGGCGACGGCGTAATCGACTCCAACGACCAGACCATTATCGGTCGCGGCGAGCCGAAGCACACGGGCGGTTTCACCAACAACTTCTCGTTCTACGGGGTGGATATCAGCGTATTCTTCCAGTGGAGTTACGGCAACGACATCCTCAACGCCAACAAGTTGTTCTTCGAGACCGGTACCAAGAACAAAGACCTGAACATGTACGCCACCTACGCCAACCGTTGGACGCCAGAGAACCCGACGAGCGACATACCCGTGGTAAGCAACTCCAGTTCGAACAAGGTGTTCTCGTCACGACTGATTGAGGACGGCTCGTACTTGCGACTGAAAACGATCTCCATCGGCTACACCTTCGACCAGAAACTGACCAAGAAAGCGCATATCAGCAAGGCGCGTATCTACTTCAGCGCACAGAATGTATGGACTTGGACACGCTACACGGGCTACGACCCCGAGGTGTCTATCAAGACTTCGGCACTGACGCCGGGGCTCGACTTCTCGTCCTATCCGCGTGCTATGTCGTTCAACTTTGGTCTGAATCTCACTTTCTAATCTGTCCATCCTATGAAGAACAATCTCTATATATGGGGCGTGGCAATCGGCATGAGCCTGCTCGCTGGCTGCAGTTTTCTCGACAAAGAGCCGCACTCCCTGGTGCCTGACACCTATTTCAATACCGAAGCCGAGGTGAACAGTTTCCTGACGGGCGTCTATAGCCCTATCATGCAGGAGCGTTTCTACGGCAACTACTATCCACTCTATATCAGCGGTGGCGACGACCTGTCGTTCTACCAGCGCCCCACGTCGCAGCCTACCTGTATGATGTGCGCCAACACCAACAGCGGTGACGCCTACCTGAGCGAGTACTGGAAACTGCTCTATCAGGGCATCAACCGTGCCAATATGCTGATAGAGAATGTCGATAACAACACCGATATTTCCGAGGCTGTGCGCAAGCGTGCCAAAGCAGAGGCGATGGCGTTGCGTGGATTCTACTATTTCCACCTCGTGCAGGGCTGGGGCGATGTGCCTTTCGTACTCGAATCGACCAAGACCGTTACGGGGCAAGACCGTCCCCGCACGGACAAACAGAAGATATACGACCAGATCATCACCGATATGACAACAGCACTCCCGTCGCTGTCCGAGATTACGGATATTACCACGCCGGAGACCCTCTCGAAGACAGCGGTTAAGGGCTTGTTGGCACGCATCTGGCTCTTCCGTGCGGGCGAGTGCTATCGGGACAACCAGACGCCCGACAAGGCATGGCGCGACAGTTGTTTCAGCGAGGCACACCGTTGGGCAAACGAGGTCTATACGAGCGGCATCTGCAATCTGGCAAAGCCGTACAGCCGTGTCTTCCTCGACTACTGCGAGGACAAGTACAACAGCACGGGGGCGATAGAGAGCCTCTGGGAAGTAGCCGAGACGGGCAACAACAGCGGTGCTGAAGCGGCTGCTGGGCGTATCGGCAACTGTATCGGCTTAGGGTCGAGCGACCAGGCGGTAGGTATTACCACCCATGTCGAGGAGACAGGGCTCGCCAATCCGGGCTATGCGTACGGCTTTGTCTATAATTCGCTCAAACTCTACCTGCTCTACGAAGACAACCAAGACACCGCTCGCTGCGACTGGAACATAGCGCCGTTCACCTACACCACCGGCAAAATTGATGGCGTCCAGAGTGTGACGGGGCGCAAGTTCTACTACGGCAAGTTGCGTCCCGAGTATGTGGCACCTGCCGGCTATACCTATACGGAAGACAGCGAGAGCACCAGCACCAACAACAAGACCCGCTGCTGCGCCAAGTATCGCCGTGAGTATGAGACGGTTGCTCCTAAGAACAAGAACTACACGCCTATCAATTTCCCGATTCTGCGCTACTCCGATGTGCTGCTGATGTTGGCCGAGGCGGAGAACGAACTAAACGGACCGACGGCGTTGGCTTATACCTGTGTCGATATGGTGCGTTCGCGTGCGGATGTAGCATCGCTGCCTACGGGGCTGACCCAAGACGAGATGCGTGAAAAAATCAAAGACGAGCGGGCAATGGAACTCTGCTTCGAGGCACTGCGCCGCTGGGACTTGATCCGTTGGGGCGATTTCGTAAGCAGTATGCGCGATATGCAGGGCTATGTCAATCAGACTGGTTGGGGCAGTTCCTACCAGCAGTATGCCGCCGACTTTTATGATGTCAGCTCGGCGTACAACTATTTCCCTATCCCCGATTCGGAAATATCCATCAACAAGGCGATTACAAGCAACAACCCCGGGTGGTAATCCGTTTAACTCCTAACATTATGAAACAGATACAATATATAGTGCTTCTCTTGGTGGCAACGATGGCCGTTGCCTGCCAAGATGCGCTCAAACAGCCGCTCAAGTTTTCGGTTGCGGTGGCAGCGAACGATTCCATAAAGCAAACGACGGACACTTCCTTTACCGCTCCCGTAGGTACAAGCGTCAAATTCCTCTTTTCGGGCGAACCGGATTTCATCTCGCTGACCTACACCGTCTTCAACGAGACCCGTCCCACGCTGCAGTTCGACCATACCTTCAGTTGGAATCAGAACAACGACAACATCCAACTGCTTATCTCGCCCGCTTTCCCGGGGATAGGCAAGACCGATGCATACGCCGATTCCGCATTGCTGCGCGACCATGCATGGGTGGACATCACCGACAGTATAGAGTGGGCAGAGAAACTGAATAGCACTGTCCACAACGAGGTAGATCTTACCCCCTATCGTGGGCAGAAACTGACGCTCGCTTTCCGCTACCATGCACCGGCAGGTACACAACCCATGTTCACCCTCTCGGGGCTGCAGATACAGAGCCGCCTCGTCAAAACGGGGGCTGTCAGCGCCACCACCGATATGAGTGCCATGGGCTGGCAAACATTCGACATGCTTCGCCTCACGCCCGACTCTGCCGCCTACCACACAGGCAGTACATTCGAAGAGTGGGACATTGCAGACAGCGAGATCAAGTACCGCCAGAACAAAGTTGCCCGCGATGAGAACGAAGACTGGTTGCTTAGCCGCGCCGTCTATATCCCGCTCGGCAAAGACGATGCTTCGCAGTCGGTGGCGATCAAGAATGTCTATCTCGATGTGACGGACTACGATTTTACCTTCTCCGAGGCAGGCGAATATACCCTTGTTTTCTATGCCGCCAATGCCAATTATGTACAGCAGCGGCAAACTACACGCACGATCAAATTTATTGTCTATGAATAGGCTCACCTTGCTTCTGACCTTTCTGTCGCTGTACGCACTGCTGTCGGCGCAGACCTACACTTTCGAGTCGAACTACACCAACTGGTCGGCACAACAAGGAACACTCGCACTCACTACCGACCACTACAAGCAAGGCACAAAGAGCCTGGCATGGACTACATCGGGCAAGTCGGTGCTGCTCGTTTCGGGCTTCACAAAGTTCAATACCTCGAACACGAACAGTTGCTTCATGCAGGTTTACCTGCCCGAGGCTACCGGGGACACGCTCGTAGTAGAGTTCCTCAACGGCACAACCACCGTCCGCACAGCGCATTTCCTCTGCAACTACTGCGGATGGCGCGAGTTCAGCCGTGCTTATACGGAGTATGCTTCGCAGAGCAGCACCCCCGTATCGGCACTGCGTATGACGCTCTATCCCGCAGACCAGGCGCAACGCACTATCTGCTTCGACGATGTGTCGCTCGCCAAGACCTCCGACACCAAGCGTGTGCCGGGCACACAGTGGGTACTCGACGCTGCCTACATGAGTGTCAATACCACGCCGCTGCTGCTCTTTGCCAACCCCGTCGATTTGCCGCTTACAACGCCTACCGAGCAAGAACTCGCCGATATTGCGACCATTGTCTCCCGCACGCAGACCAAGCCAACCTACAATGCCGCCACTGCCATGCAGGCGAAGAATTGGGTAAAACAGAATATCTCCGTGGTACGCAATGCCGATGGTACGCTCCTGAACGGCACTATACTCAACACATCGGGGACAGAGTTGACTACCGATGTACTGACTGAGACAGTTACCCGCCTGCAGAACCTCGCCGCAGGCAAACTCCAAGGTACAACGGGCATGGCAGATACATTCGACGACTACCTCGACATCCTACTCGACCAAGGGCTCGGCGCTGGGGCGAATGTGATATTCCAGAGCAACTCCTATACCGCACCTCGCGCAATCATCCCACCGCTGGTATCGATACTGCCCGCCTGCACCGACCGTCAGAAAGCGGAGGTAATCGGGCTCATCAAGTGGTTGGCATACTACGGTGTCTGCTATTATCCCGAAGACACCTACCTGAGCAACCTCTCATCGGATGTGGTTTACCTCTTCTTGCCCTATATGTACCAAGCAGTGGCGCAACACCCCGATGCGGCTGTGGCTGTGCGTGATATGCATGCCGTTGAGCGTTTCATGAACCGCTCGATGGACTATGTGCCGGGTGGTGGCGATATGCTCAAACCCGACGGCACAGGCTTCCACCACAACAGCCACTACAACAACTACATGTACGCCTACCAGACTTTTGCCACGGCAGTCTATGCCTTGCGAGATACCGAGTTCGCCCTCTCCGAGACGGCATATACCCATTTTGCGCGGGCGGTAGTGAGCGTATATACCATGGCTACATCCGGCACGGCAGATACCCGTTTCTTTGCCACCTCCCTCTCGGGGCGTAACCCCTATACGGCAGGCAGCAAGGTGGCTTTCAACAAGACCAACTTCCAGAACCTGATTGCAGCAGGCGAAGCCTACCCGGAGACGCAGACTATGCTCAAGAGTGCATACAACTACTTCTATCAGACAACGACCTACTCTTCCGTTCCGGAGCAGGCATACGAGGGTGTCTTCCAGTTCAACTACAGCCCGATAGCCGTTGTGCGGCGGGCGAATTGGGTAGCCACCATGCGTGCGCCGACCTCCAAATTCTGGGGAGCAGAGATATACAGCAGCAAGAACCGCTTCGGTCGCTACCAAAGCCACGGCACACTCGAGGTACTCTACGACGGCTCTACACTGGCTGCCAGCGGCTATCCGACCAACAGCACAGGCGGCGGTTGGGACTGGAATGTCGTCCCCGGTGCGACTACGGTACACTATACCTCGTGGACAGATATGATGCCCAAGCAAAACACCGTGCAGCGTATGGATCAGTATAGCAATGGCACTAATTTTGCGGGTGGTTTGTCGGGCGGCACAGTGGGTGTCTTTGCTGCGAACCTGAGCCAGACCGACAAATGGGGCGGAGGAGCAGCCCTCTTCACTCCCACCAACCTAACGGCACACAAGTCGGTCTTCGTCTTCGACAGCCTGCTTGTGGCAATCGGTTCGGACATCAATACTTCGGGTACTTATAGCGATGACCGCATTACGGCAACCAACCTCTTCCAGACGATTATATCCTCCGTATCGGGGGCACTGGTAGTCAATGGCACGGAGGTGAAGTCTTCCTATTCCGAGACGCTGCCTACGGGGTCCAATTGGCTGCTCACACCGACAGGCACAGGCTACTACCTGCCTGCAACCAACAGCGGTGTGCAAGTGATATATGGTTCGCAGACCACGCCCAAAGAGACGGGAGCCGACTATCAGTCGCCCACCACAACGGCTACAGCGGCGAAAGCGTATATCAACCACGGATTTAAGTGCAACGGCAAGCAGTATGCCTTTGCGGTCGTACCGGCTACCACCTCAGCCGCTATGGCCGAGTGGGCGAAGCAGATGGAGGCTGGTACGGTCTATACTGTCTATCAGCAGGACAGCAAAGTGCATGCCGTCGGCTGCGGCTCAACGATAGGCTATGCGTTCTATTCGGCGGCACAAGACCTTTCCTATGGCATTGTCCGCTCTACGACGCACCAACACCTCTTAACGGACACCTACGATACAATCGCTAAAAAGCACTTCTTTGCGGCTTGCAATCCCAATATAGAGCCCCAGACGGATGCCACCTACTCATGGGTAGCCTCGCCCACCACTACCACCATAGTGTTAGACGGCGAATGGGTGGTAGATGCAAACCAAACGGCTACCCCAAACAGCGAGAGTACTTACCGCTCCGAACTGGTATCCTCGACGGTCATAAATGGCACGACCGAGATTGTCCTCTCGTTCAACGAAGGAGCACCTGTCTATTTCACGGCGGCATCCGAAGAGACCACTACCATCGCCTCTGTCGTTGAACCCGGCTGCCGTATCCGCCGCTGCGAGAACACGCTTGAGGTCAGTTGGCAGGGCACAACCGTAGAACAAGTATGCCTCTATACTGCGGACAGCCAATTGGCTTACAGCCGCACGGTATCGCCCGAGAGCCGCTGCTGTACAATCTCTATCGACTCTCTCCCCACGGGGGTATATGTATGCCAAGCCGGCAACGCCCGTCTTAAGTTTATCAAGTAAATTCAAGTAATTACCCATACTATATACAAATACCTTATTCGTATGACAAAGAAACCGTTGTTCCCCGCGCTCCTGCTCGCCTGCGTACTGGCAGGCTGTCAGCAACACCGGAATGCCCTTCCTTATGACCATATTATCCGTACTGCACAGCAACAGATAGACTACCAGATTACCCTCGTGGAGCAGGACACGACCCAAGTCCTCAATCCCCGCTCGGTAGTCAATGGCGTTATCCAATATATCCCCATAGACGACTGGTGCTCGGGATTCTTCCCCGGCACGGTATGGGAACTCTATCGCCTGACAGGCGACGAGAAGTACCTACCCTACGCCACACGCTATACCCTCGCACTCGATAGCATCCAGCACCTCAAGTGGCACCACGACATCGGTTTTATGATCGACTGCTCATACGGGCAGGCATATACCGTAACGCACGACCCCGCTTATGCTGATGTTATCGTCGAATCTGCCCGCTCGCTTGCTACCCGTTTCCGCCCTGCTGCGGGAGTGTTCCAGTCGTGGGACGAAGACCGTGGTTGGCAAGGGCAACGCGGCTGGATGTGCCCTACGATTATCGACAACATGATGAACCTCGAACTTATGTTCAAGGCAACCGAACTGAGCGGCGACTCTTCGTTTTGGAAGATGGCTGTCAGCCACGCCGATACCACGATGAAGTACCACTTCCGCCCCGACTACAGTTGCTACCATGTCGTGGACTACGACAAAATGCAGGGCGGTGTGCGCCGCTGCTGCACCGCACAGGGCTATGCCGACTCCTCTACATGGGCACGCGGTGAGGCATGGGCTCTCTATGGCTATGCTATATGCTACGGATACACCCACGACGAGCGTTATCTTGAACAATGCCGGCGTGTCTACAACTTCATCTTTACCCATCCCCGCTTGCCCGAAGACCTCGTACCCTATTGGGACTACGACGACCCGACGATTCCCAATGCACCGCGTGATGCATCAGCCGCAGCAGTAACCGCCTCGGCTCTCTATCAGTTGAGCGAGTGGATACCCGAGTACAAACAGACGGCAGACCATATCATGCAGTCGCTCTCCTCGCCTGCCTACCTGGCTCTCGTCGGGACAAACGGCAATTTCCTCCTGATGCACTCCGTCGGGGCACTGCCCTTTGGCGGAGAGATAGATGTGCCTATCAACTACGCTGACTATTACTACCTCGAAGCCCTTTTGCGTTCGCTCGATAAAGACTAACCGCCTATGCTGTTCCCTCATCGTTCGCTCCGCCTGTTTGCAGCAGCGCTCTGCCTCCTTGGGGTAGAATGCGCACGAGCAGAATACAATCACCCCGCCATTCTCTCTTTTGAGGAATCTACTGCGCCCGCCATGGTCAGCCGCGGTGCGGCACTCTCCCTCTCCGACACGCACTATAAGCACGGTACGCACTCGCTCTGCTATGCATGGCAGAAACGGGACACCTATCTGTCTATCCGACAACCTATTGCCTACGAGCAGAAGAAGACTGTCAATACCGACAACAGCGTCTATTCGTTCGTCTTCTGGATGTACCTCGAGCAGCCGCTGCAAGACTCCGTCCTTTTCGAGTTTCGCAAAGAAGGCCGTACCTGCTGCTCTTTCCGCTATGCAGCGTCTTTCACGGGATGGCGTGGCGCATGGGTGGCTTTCCGCCGCGATATGCAGGGTACGCCCGAAGAGGGTATGGACGAACTGCGTATCTATCCGCCTGCCACGAGCAAGCATGGCAAGTTGTATCTCGACCATGTTATTCTCTCTTCGCTGCAAGACACACGCCACCATACGGCTGACTTCCAAGCACCGTATATCAATCCCCGCACGGAGAACCACTGGCTCGTGCTACTCCGCTCGTGGCGACAGGACTTTGACCTCCCGTTGCCCACCACGGTAAGCCCCGCCGAGCGGCGTGATATACGCATCCTTTGCCATCGTATGGACAAGCACCTGTTGCCCGCACAAAGCAAGGTCGTGCCGCTATCGCAACTATCCGCCCGCTATGCAGCCTATCGCCTCTCCGAGAAGCAGGGACTGCCTGTCTTCTTCGAGCGTTACGGCGAGACCTACGAGCATTGGGACAACTCTACTTCCTATACCGCCAAGATAGGAGAGATGGGGCTTAGCCGCGCCAATGCGCTCCTCTTCGACCTCGCTGTGGCGTATCGCTATGCCGATAGCACCGAGGCACGGGACTCGCTCCGCACGATGTTCCTCTCGCTTACACGCCATACGCTCGACCAAGGCTTTCAGGCAGGCAGCGGCATGGGTACGCTCCACCACCTGGGCTATAGTATGCGGCTGTTCTACCCCGCTATGTATCTAATGCGCGAGCCGCTTTCTGAAGCCCATCTCATCCGCGAGGTACAACAAGCAACGGAGTGGTTCAGCGGTGTGGGCGAAGTAAAACACGCCCCTACCGTATCGGGTATGGATATAGACGCTTTCAATACCAGCCTCGAAGGGCGGCTGATGAGCATCCTGCTCCTCTCCGACGAGCGGGAGCAGGTACGCTATATAGCAGCGTTCTCCCGCTGGGTGGACAACGGCTATAAGTACAGCGACGGCCTCTCGGGCAGTTTCAAACCCGACGGCACCATCTTCCACCATTGCAACCACTACCCCGCCTATGCGGTAGGCGGACTTACCGGTGCGGTCGATGCACTCTGGCTGCTGCACGGCACAGCATGGGCAGTATCACCCGAGAGCCACGCTATTCTCAAACAGTCGTTGCTCGCTATGCGTACCTACTGCAATGTACTGACCTGGCCGCTCTCGCTCTCCGGACGACATCCGGACGGCAAGGGACATCTAATCCCGAGCCACTACGGGCTACTCTCGGTATGCGGCAGCCCTGACGGCACGCAACCTATCGACAGCGACCTCGCTGCTGCCTATCTGCGCTTGACACGCGACCGCAATGACAGCACATCCCGTCTCCCTATACGGCAGTATCAGAAAGACTACGGGCGGGCGGGGATTACTACGCCCGAGCCAGCACCCGCAGGCAGTTGGTCGTATCCCTACTCGTGCCTGCAAATACAGCGCAGGGGCGATTGGATGGTAGCCGTCAAAGGACATAGCCGCTATATATGGAACACAGAGACATACGCAGGTTGCAACCTCTATGGTCGGTACCTCAACTACGGCAACTTGGAGATACTCGGGACAGGCGACCCTATCTCGAACTTCGGCTCGGGCTATCGGCAAGAGGGCTTCGACTGGGCACATATCCCAGGGACGACAGCAACCGTGCTGCCTATCGACTCCCTCAGGGCACGCATAGAGAACGCCGATGTGAACGCCGGTTTCGAGGAGATGCTCCAGAGCGATGAGTCGTTCTGCAACGGGCTCTCTTTCTCGGGGCAAAGCGTATGGGGAATGAAACTCCACAGCCACGACAAATACGACGGCTCGCTGCATGCGCGTAAATCGGTTTTCTGCTTCGATAACCGCATTATTTGCCTCGGGACAAACATCTGCAGCGACTATCCCGCACCTACGGAGACCACGCTTTTCCAAGTGGCGACTACGCCTGCCGCCTTGGTGGAGAGCACCCCTGCTACGCCCCTCACAGACGGCTATGGCAACTACTACTATGTGTTCTCCGACTCGGTCTATATCCGCACGGGGCTGCAACACTCCCGCCACGAAGAGACCGATGCGCCGACAGAGGGGTATTTCTCTCTGGCTGCACTCTCCCACGGCGTACGACCGCACAATGCAGCATACGAGTATGTCATCAGCGTACAACCGGAAGAAGCACCGAGCCAAGAGACGGTGGCGGCGTCCTACCAGGTACTCTGTGCCGACTCTGCGGCGCATATCGTAACCGACACGGAGAGCGGCTTGACGGCATACATCCTCTTCGAACCCAATGCTGCATTCGGCAACTCACTCCCCTGTCTGCTCTTCGTACAGCGAACCGAAGCGGGGCAGACGCTGCGTGTGAGCGACCCCGATTTGCACCTCTACGAGGGAACATCCGACGAGACATACGATGCTGATGGCAAACGAAAGGAACGAATCATCTATTCCTACCCGTGGAAAGATTCGCCCTCCCGTCCAAGTACGCTCTGCCTGACTATACCGGGGCAGTGGCAGATTCGCTCCTCACAGTCGGACTATCCCGCCCAATCGGTTACGACAGCCCCTGTCGCTACGCTCACGGGCGACTCCACCCGCCTCTCTATTCCATGCTGCCACGGTATGGGAACGACACTCGAACTATTGCCTCTATGAAACGCCTCATTGCCCTCTTCTTTTGTCTGTTGTCCCTTGGTGTCCGCCTTGGGGCAACCGACTATTTCTTCCGCCCTATCAACTTGGCGGAGGGGCTGCCGCAGATGTCGGTGGTCAGTATCTATCAAGACGAGGAGGGCTTCATGTGGTTCGCTACACGACAGGGACTTGCCCGCTACGACGGTACGGATATCCGTGTCTTCCATTCCTTGCCCGACGATTCCTCCTCGCTCTGCTCGCCTATCGTAGAGCAGATATGCGGTGACGGGCGAGGGCATATCTATATCCGTACGCAGGGTATCAATCTCTACGACCTCCATACGGCCACACTCTCCCGCCTCGTTGCCCCCTCTTCTGCCTTGCCACAAACTATGACGGCTACCGATTCGGGAATGCTCTATATGGCAGGCAATCGCCTTTTCCGCTATACGCTCGCCACCCATGCACTCGATACCCTCTTCGCTGTTCCCGACTCGCTCGGGCGTGTATGCACCATGCATATCTGCCGCGGGCAACTATGGGCAGGCACCGAGCAGGGCGACCTATTGTGTCTCGGCCATGCAGAGAGTATCGTATCCACACCATCGCCCACCTATGCTACAGTAGCGCACTACCACCTCGGCAGTCAGGTGTCGTTCGTCTATGAGGACAGTGCGCATACGCTCTGGGCAGGAACTTGGTCGAACGGTTTGTATTCGCTCTCGGCGGCAGGGTTACGGCATTTCGGCACGGAGTCGGGGCTGCTGTCCAACTATGTGCGTGCCGCATGGGAAGACCGTTCCTATCGTCTATGGATAGGTACAGACATCGGGCTGCAATGCCTTGCTGACAGCGCTACCTACCTGCGTGGGCAGTCCGTATGGTCGCTCTACGGCGACCGCAGCGGCAACCTTTGGGTCGGTACTTACTTCGACGGTATCTCCTATTTCAACCCATCCATTGATTTCTATCGCCATATTCCCTTGGCGTTTACCTCTTTCCCAGTCATCAGTTCGATGCAGGAACTCACAGACGGCTCTATCTGCCTGATGACAGAAGGAAGCGGGCTCTATATTGTCTCGCCGGAGGGCGTGGTACTACGACATTTCAACACAGCGAACATCAAATCGTTCCACTACGATGCTGCCAACGAGATACTCTATCTTGGCACGCATCTTGGCGGCTTGTATTGTCTGGATATTCCCTCTTGGCAACTGACGCAATACACACTCCCCACTTCGCACTACGGCAACCATATCGTGCGTTCTATTGTGGCGTTGGGCGATACGCTGCTGCTCGGTACACACAACGGGGTCTATGCGTTCTCTCGGCACAGCCGCTCGTTCAGCGTCTTTGCCGATACACTCTCGGTGCTGATGCCCAAAGTGGTTACCATGCAGAGCGACGGCACAACACTCTATCTGGGCGGCGACCACCTTTTGGCGTTCGACCTCCATACACGCTGTGTACATACCCTGCCGCTTGCTTGTGCAGGCGTCGAGAAACTCTTGCTCGACAAAGAACAGCGTCTCTGGATAGGCACCGACGGTAACGGGCTCTATATCTATCGCCCCGAAGACGACACGCTGCAGCATATCAACGGGCTGCAGAACGACTATGTTCGCAACCTGCTCTTGACCCCAGCGGGTCATATCCTCACCATAACCACCCGTGGATTCTCGCTCGTTGCGCCCGATACATACAGCATAGCCAACTACACCCCAGGCCCCTATATGCCCCTCTCGTCGCTCTACAACGGCGGGGCGTGCCTTACCCGCTCGGGCGAGATCTGGTTGGCAGGAATGGACGGTATGCTCGCCTTTCGCGAAGAGAACCTGCGCCACTTGCCCGTATCGCCTCGCATACTGCTTACGGGGCTGTATATTAACAGCGTGGAGCAGACCTGTACCCCCCCCCATCCTTCCAGCAGTTCGGCTCTCCAACGCCCTATTACCTATACGGACACCGTTATTCTCCGGCACGAACAGGACAATCTGCTTTTCCGCTATGTCGTCTCGTCCGACTATCTCTTTGCCGACAACTTCGTGCTGCGCTATGCCGTTGAACACGATGAGCAGGCTGTCTGGCAACCATTGTCTGCTTACGGCGGTGAAATACGGCTGATGAACCTGCCGATAGGCAAGAACCTGCTCCGTCTGCAAGTACTGGACGAAGCCTCGGGGGCATTGCTCTCCGAACGGGTACTGACTCTCGAAGTCTTGGCACCGTGGTATCTCTCGATGCCCGCACTGGTAGTCTATGTACTACTCTTTGCCGCCCTCCTGGCAGGTATAATCTATTGGGAAAACAAACGGGTAAAGAAAGCACTGCGCAAACAGGCAAGCGACCAATACACACACCTGCGAGAGGAGATAGAGCACTACCTCACAGAGCACCTGACCGACTCCGAACTGGATGTCAACAAACTCTGCCGGCAGATGGGCGTTGGGCGTACGCGCCTCTTCTTAGTATTCCGCGAGATATACGATACCACGCCGCAGCAGTTGATTGCCGAACGACGACTGCAAACAGCAGCGGACTGGCTGCTCAACAAACCCAACCTCAATATCTCTGAAATAGCGTACGACCTTGGCTTCCAATCACCGAAGTATTTTGCCCGCTGTTTCAAAGAACGCTTCGGTGTTACGCCTACTCAATACCGCCGGCAATCCCATGACTGACATCGCCTATTCGCCTTTTCTCCGCCGCTATGTCATGGCAAAACCCGTGGGCAGCCGCTGTAACCTGGGATGCGACTACTGTTACTACCTTGGTGCCTCTCGTGTCGTGCCGCCGCAACAGATGAGCGATACCATCCTGGAGGCGTATATCAGACAATACATTGCCCTTACGCCTGTAGGCGAAGAGGTCTCTTTCTGCTGGCACGGCGGCGAACCGCTGCTCCTGCAACGCTCATTCTTCGAGCGTGTATTGGCACTGCAGCGGCACTATGCAGACGGGCATCCTGTTACCAATACACTACAGACCAACGGCACACTCCTAACCGACGAGTGGTGTCGTTTCTTGGCTGATGAGCAATTCCTCGTAGGCATCTCGCTCGATGGCGATGAGGACTGCCACAACCGCTACCGCACTACTCGTACGGGGAAAGGCTCTTTCCGCGATACCATGCGGGGTATTGACCTGCTGAACCGCTACGGAGCAGACTACAATATATTGGCCGTTATCCATGATTATACAGCGGCACGACCACTGGAAGTGTATCGATTTCTGCGCTCCGCAGGCTCACCCTACTTGCAGTTCTCGCCCGATGTAGAGTGGCTGCCATCGGGACAACTGACCCCCTCCTCGGTATCGCCCGAGGCTTTCGGAACATTCTATTGTACGGTCTTCGATGAGTGGTACGCCCACGACATCGGACATACTTTTGTCGAGTTGTTCGATACCACACTTGCCATGCTGATGGGCTTTGCGCCCCCCTCGTGCGTCTTTGGCGAGACCTGCGGCAATGCAGCCGTATTGGAGGCTAATGGCGACCTCTTCACCTGCGACCACTTTGTCTCCCCCGATGCGCTCTCGGACGGGGTTTCTATGTGTTTGGGCAATATCCTTGATACACCGTTGCAGACTATGCTCTACAGCCCTCAAATGCAGGCGTTTGGCGAACGCAAGGCGATACTCGCAGACGACTGCCATACCTGCCCCTACTTGCGCCTCTGCTACGGCGAATGCCCGCACCATCGTCCGGCGTCATCTCCGGATACTTCTATCCTACCCACCAACTATCTCTGCGAGGGCTACCGTGCCTATTTCTCGCACACACTCCCCTATTTCAAGCAAATAGAGTCCTGTATCCGCAGTTAAAACCGATTCCGTGTCTGACCGCCGTACTACTAGAAGTCAAACTACCTATCTATATCACACCGAACCCAAACATAAGGGAACAGCCGACAGCGTATGAATCGAAGACGAAAGAAAAGGAAGCCCCATTCAGCCTTACACCTCTACTTCCAACGCTCGGGCAATGATGTCATCCATATCGTAGTACCTATACTCCGCCAGTCGTCCGCCAAAAAGCACCTGCTTCTCCTGTGCGGCGAGAGCGGCATACGCTGCATAAAGCGATGAGTTGCGGGCGTCGTTCACAGGGTAGTACGGCTCCATACCCGCCTGCCACTCCGTAGAGTACTCGCGTGAGATAACGGTCTTCGGCGTATCGTATACCGCCTGCCCGAATTGCTCAAAGTGCTTGTGCTCGATGACTCGTGTGTACGGTACGGCAGCGTCCGTGTAGTTTACTACGGCATTCCCTTGGTAGTTCGGTGTGTCTAATACCTCCGTCTCAAAACGCACCGTGCGGTACTCTAAGCGCCCGAGCCGATAGCCGAAGTACGCATCTATCGAGCCTGTATAAACGATCCGTTCGGCGAGTGCGTCCAACTCTTCCTTGTGTTCGAGATAGTCCACCCCGAGCCGCACCTCGCACCCGTCTAATAGTCTCTCTATCAACGGATTGTATCCGCCAATGGGTATGCCTTGATAGGGGTCGTTGAAGTAGTTGTTGTCGAAGACCATACGCACGGGCAGTCGTCGGATGATAAAAGCAGGCAACTCTGTGCAGGGGCGTCCCCATTGCTTCTCTGTGTATCCTTTGATAAGCCGCTCATAGATGTCCTTGCCGACAAGGGTTAGCGCCTGCTCTTCGAGGTTCTGCGGCTCACTACCGCCTAACAGTGCCACCGCTTCTGCCCGCTGCTCGTCTAACCGGACTTGTGCTTCCGCGGGGGTTGTTACTCCCCACATCTCACTGAAAGTGTTCATGTTAAACGGCAGATTATAGAGTCGCCCTTGGTAGTTCGCCACGGGGCAGTTGGTGTAGCGGTTGAATTCTACAAGCGAGTTTACAAACTGCCACACCTCTTTGTTGTCGGTGTGGAAAATGTGTGCCCCGTACTTGTGTACATGGATACCCTCAATATCTTCGCAATAGGTATTACCGCCTATGTGGTTGCGCTTGTCTATCACGAGGACTCGTTTTCCTGCCTGGTGCGCCCGGTAGGCGACAGTAGCACCAAAGAGTCCTGCACCGACTATGAGGTAATCGTATGGTTTCATAGGTATGATTTTAACCGGTTATTGTTTTCATGGTTTGAATAATCTCCCATGCCGTCTTCTTGGGGATACGGATGGATGCTGCCGCAGCCACCATGTCTTCGGCAATCGGATTGCCTTTGCCCATTACCGATGTGGCATGCTCACCGTTGTAGCCTTGCGTGCAACGCGTAAGGTCGTAGGCGGGGGCTAACCGCCATTTGCCATCATCGCAGACAAAACTGAAGTTCTTGGCGTGATCGTCTTTGTTCTCTATGAGTATGTTGAACACCATGCGGCGGAACATCTGCTCCACTTGTTTGGGATCCTGTGTCAGATAGCCCGTTAGTGCAAGGATAGTCTTATAGTCCGTCTTGGGCGGGGTGATGGACTCGTTGAGCAAGGCTGCGGCAGTGGCTATGTGGAGCCTTTCGCCGCTTGGCGATATATCAAAGCGACGCGAGGCAAAGAACTGTCCTTCCATCAGTTTGAAGTCAGGTACTTCAATGCCGCATTGCTGCGCCAAGCGGTTGTAGCGGTATTCCTCTTGCCCCATATCCTGCGGGTCATAGGTGTGGCGGAACTTGACAAGCCAATGGCCGGTTTCGTCAGTGAGCAGGCATTTGGGACGACATCCTCCGCTGTTCCCGCTATTGAAATACAGGACATCAGCGTCTTGCACATTCTTCTCGTGAAACACATCCAATGCCAACTGTTGCAGCGTGTGCAGTTCGGGCAGGCTGCGGTTGCCCGCCAGCGTCTGTTCGGGGATGTAGCAGAGTGCTCCCATGCCTGTGCATCCGACAATGCTCAGCCGTTGCAGAGGCGTGAGCGACATATCGTCAATACCCTGATTGCGCAACATACGGTTCAGCAGGTATCGCCCATAGCCATCAGGAAGGCTGTCTTCGAAGATGCCGAAGTTCCCGTAGAACGGCGTTGGCGGTGCGATAAAGAGGTCAGGTTTGAGCGGTAAATCCAACGGGGAGATAGAAAAACCTGTGCGCAGCCATTCGGTATCGTACTGAAAGGTGCAACGCTTGTTGTCCGTGGCGAGGGCGAGAGCGCCAACTGTTTGTCCGCGGTAAAGTACTGACAACCTATTGATTGAACTGATTTCGACCATGCTTGCGGTTTTTATTGGTGTGGATGGTTTCCAGTTCCTCCATTGTCTTGTAGATGGGTTGTGCCGTGGCTTGTTTGAGTTGCTCCTTATATCCCAACGCCTTGCAAAGGGCGACATACTGGCGGAGCGATATGGTATGCTTCTGCTCGAATTTGGCAATAGTAGATACGGGCACACCACTCATCATGGACAATGCCTCGCGGGAGAGGGTGCGCTCCAAGCGTCGTTGCCGCAACTGGTCGGCAAGATATTTCGTGATATCCTGCTCGGTTTCGGTGTCAAATTCGTATAGCAAATTCATACTATTGTATTTGTTATTGCCGATTTTGCCTGTTTACAGATACTATTGTATTTGTTTCTCCACAAATATTGTACCAAGGTAGGGGTAATTATGAATTCTGAATTGTGAATTATGAGGTGGTGATGGCGAAAGCCTTTTGGTATTCTCACGGTATGTACTCGGTAATCACATAAGAATAGCATAAGAATGTCATAAGAATAGCATATACCTTACTCGATGAAGAATAGGTGCGTGTGCGGTATGTGTAGCCTATCCCTTGCCTATCCCTTGCCTATCCCTTGCTGAACAACCCGTTAATAACCCGATAACAACCCAATAATAACCCGATGAAGACTCGACATTCACACGACCATAAGACGATGATAGAACAACGCGAGCCGCGTCGTCCCCTGACCGTTTTCCGATGTTTATTGTCTGAACAGACGGACATACAGCCAGCGCATAATGATGTCCAATGTGTGGTTGAGGTGCTCGAGGCATATAGGCCAACGGCGGTGGTGGCGATGCCAGTAGGCGATGTAGTCGATGTGGAGCAGTTTGTTCTCGGGGTATAGGCGCGGGTGCAGGTCGAGCGTGCGGAGTATCGGTGCATACTTATCGTCCACACGCTGCAAATCCTCGGCTCGGAAATTTTTACGGGGCATATCGAGAAGGTATAACTTATAGAATAGCCGCAAACGATTCTCAAAATACTGCTTCATAAAAGCAGCACGGGCAGGCGAGAGGAGAGCCAAATGCGACTGATAGTAAGCAAGCAAAGAGTCGTTCACCTTCTCCATCTGCGGCAACGAACGCATGATGACCTCAGGAGCCATCGTCTGCCCCTCACGGTCGAGGTTGTACTGATAGAGGTTGATATTGAGAAAAAGAATGGTGCGAGCGTGAAAGACAGGCAACGCTGCCCATTCCGTATCGGTGTAGGAGATCCCCTCTGTCTGGCGATAGCCCATCTGCCGCAACAGGTCGGTGCGATAGGTCAAAGCGTGCATAAGGAAGAAGCGGATATAGCCGTCCTGCAACACCGTGTCGAGGTCGTAAACCTTGCCGTAGGTGTACGGCTCACGCCCCATGGTATTATAACGCACCACCTCGCGGCTGCCGTGGGCACCGAGTTGCGTGAAGTGGGTGATAACCATATCGGGGACTTGTGTGGGTTCTTGGGCTGTACCGGCTCGCTGCGGGTCTTGCTCAGGTGTATATTCAGCAAGGCTGTCAAGAAAACAATCGAGTGCAGCGGTATCGAACCAATCGTCCGAGTCTAAGACTTTGATAAATAATCCCGTAGCCATCGGAAGCGCGGCATTGATAGTAGAGCCGTAGTTGCCGTTGGGCTTGTCTATCACACGCACCGAATCAGGGTACCGCTCCTGATAGCCATGCGCCACCTCGGAGGAGTTGTCGCGACTGCCATCGTTAACGACGAGGATGTCCAGCAGGTCTGCATGCTGCGCCTTGACAAGCGAATCCAAACAGCGGGGCAGGAATGCCGCCATGTTGTAGGTAGGGATGATGATAGACAGAAGTTTCATAAAGGGAAGTACAGTGCGAAAATCTTCAAACCTTGCAAGACAAATCTGCAAAAGTATAGAAAGACATATAGGATTGTATATCTATATAGATATGTAAATAATTGATTTATAGGAAATAGATGATGCGTTTTCTTTTGGTTGTACACTGCTACATCTCTTCCATTTTGAGGTTAAGTACATAGTCGTATATAGTGTTGTGTGAACCCGAAGTAGATTTGTATTTATAGGTAAGTTTATGCACAGAACTTGACCGCAACAGGATATTCCATAACTCGGGAGAATAGGGTTTGCCAAAATCACGCGACCACATAACAAAATGCGCTTGGTTGCTATGAAATTCCATGGACTCAAGGAGAGCCTTAGCCTGCGGATTGTGCGTAACCAACAGATAAAGAAACAGATGAAAAAAGAAATAGTCTATAAGCGTATTCGATTGTTCCCAATAAGCGTACAACAAATCCAATAAACGCTGCCAAACGGGATGTCCTTTACATCCAGAAAGGAGCCAATTTGACCCGACAATCGGAAGAGGAACATCTCCCCAAGACTTATTCTGATAGAAAAAGAACGAACCATGAGTGATATACGAAGGCAAAGGAGCGGTCAACAACACTGTGCTATCAATCCAAATGCCGCCGTACTTCACCAACAACGCCAACCGCAAAATATCTGAGAAGTGTGCAGGATGGATTATGCCTGCCCGATATTTTTGCACTACATAGTCGGGCAGGGTTACATAATCGCTCCTATTTTCATTTGTGATGAGGTGAATGGGACGGTCAGCACAATACTTTTGCACAGAAGCATAGCATACTTGTACCAAGCGTGGGGCATTCTCTATACCCTGCAACCAACAGAACCAAATGGGCGCATTTTCTTCTATTTGAGATGGTACACTCGTAGATGATAACGGAGAGAGAATAAGTTCTTTATAATCCTTGTATAGTTTACGAGAATGACGCAGCGAAGGTTCACAACAAAGTGTTACCAAGTTATACAAACAAGTGCGGAATCCTTTTCTGCGAAGCAAGCCAATATAAGTAGAGATGGAACGCATCGTATAATGAGTTATTGATTGTTCGCATCAAGAGTATCAACGGAGTCTTTATATGTCAGGGCTATTGATGAAGCATCCTCTATATAGTAAGACCCATGTACACGGCGCTTGGCGGGGGAGGGAATACGCATATAGTCGTTGTAGATAGCACGAAGATAGCCATCGGGGTTGTTGGGCCCCATAAACTTATGCCCCTCAAACTCTATCTCTCGAAGCGGAAATATATCATCATAGCGTGTAGGGTGGTGTTGTAAATAAACCCCTTCTCCCAATTGGCAACAATAATAAGGTTTTCCTCCCCGCATCAGTAGCCAGAGCAGCGCCTTGTGCCAAACATACGAAAAGGGATACAAAAAATAGCATGCGATATTATGCAAATTGATGGGTTTGTTGTATCGATAGAAATTGTAGGCATAAGAAATACGAGTCAACAAATAGCCTACTATTTTTTCCGGCCGTTTAGGAATAGTAACGGCCTTATACACATCGACGAATAATCCCCGCTTGTAGTCTTTGTCAAATACATCGTAGCCCTCAATAAACAAGGATTTTTTATCGCGTACTTTGAATAAACCTATGCCCATTCCAGAGTTTGGGTCTGTTTCTTGGTTTTGGAGAAACAACCAATCGGGCAGTTGCTCCTTACAAACCTGCTGGAAACGCTCGTAGTCATCGCCTACGACCATAATATCGATATCGTCGTCCCACGGAATGAAACCTCCGTGACGGACAGCACCCAAAACCGTGCCATAAGCAATATAGTATTGTATATGGTTCTTGCGGCAGAGTTCATCCAACACGACAAGAATATCAACGATGCGCAGTTGCAATGCACGCAGATTGCCTGTGGCTTTCGGAAGAGAAGTAATCATTTGCTCTTATATACGAATAAGGTTCTTAGTATTGTTTACGGCGGACATCAACTACCTCGCCTGTAAACTATGAAGTTCTGTGGAGTTAGTGCGGATAGTTTTTCAATGGCTTCGGTACGCACAGAATCCTTATCGGTGCTATTGAGCAGCCGCTCAAAGTAGAGTACGGAAATCTGCCTGTCTAACTGCCGCGAAGACCAAGCCTGCTCCGCTGCCTCGTTCATATACCACAAGCGTGCCTGCTCATTTTTCACCTTGATTAGCAGGCGATAATGCGACCATGTCAATTCGCCACGCAGTGTGTGACCTTTTGGAAAGAGCAAATAAAACTGCCGCATATTTTTCAGATTCGTTATGGTGAAGCCTTTTCCAAACTCCTCTGTCAGTTTGGTGGAAAGTTCTTCCAAAACAGCCTTCCCGTACTCGGCACGTACATTGCCGTTTTGCTCGTCTTCTACGATTAGTTTGCCGATATTCCAATAGGCAGTAACCATTGCAAAGTTCACAGCCTTGTATGCGGTATGCCGTGCAGAGAGTAGTATCTCACGGATATTGCTGAGCAATTGGTTGCTGTCTCCTTGTTTTATGATATGGCTCATTTTTCTTTTCCTATATTAGTTTGTATCTTATTTTCTCCGACAAAGTATCATCTTTCTCCGACATTTCTTCCGACAAAGAGGTGAGGCGTGTCGGAGAAAAATACTGGCATGACTATTCTGTCGGTCTCTTGCATCATAGGTCTTCCTTGTAAGTTATTTTGCGGTTGCTTGCTTCGCCTTGAACAATATAAATGGGTGTGTTTGGAAGGTATGTGTGGACTATGCCGCAATCGTCGGTGGCTTGCAAATGCGTGTCTTGCAGGGCAAGGCGGTAGGCCTCAGCTATCGTAGCAAGGCGGAACGCTTGCGGGGTCTGGGCGCACATCAGCGTTGAGCGGGCGGGAATGTTGCGCACAATATCGCCGTCAATCATGTAGATGGTGTCTGTGGCAGGCGTCGCTACAGTAACTGCCTCGTGCTGTTCCAAGGCGGTGCAGACATCTGTGATAATCCGCCCACTTACAAAGGGGCGTGCCGCATCGTGGAGCAAAACATTGATAGAGTTTTGTTGCGTATTCCGCCGTTCTATCTCCCGTATCGCATTCACGCTTGACTCCCAGCGTTCGCTGCCGCCGGCGATGATAAATGACACTTTTTGCCACCCGTTGCGGTGCAGAATTTCCTCCGCGCACGCAATATAGTCGGGGTGCATGACGATACCTATTCCGTCGATACACGCCGCCTGTTCAAACGCTTCCACAGAGTGCTCCAATATGCTCCGTCCGTCAGCCAACGGCAGCAACTGCTTGGGCAGTCCTCCTCCCATGCGGCTGCCAGTTCCCCCTGCTAATATGACAGCAATGTTGGTCATAGTCTGTTTTGTTGAAGTGTTTGATATATCATTAGCCCTTTGACTGTCAGCAGATACTTTTGACGCGGGTGTTTGGGAGAATGGGGATATAGCAAATGTACATACCCTTCGCGCATAGCAGGGGTTAAACTGTAATCTTCAAAATTGGCTCTGTCCTTCAACCCTAACATTTGCATCAATTCCCGTTTGGAGACCTGCTGCTCGCCAATCGCCTTTACCAACCGAAGCACAGGTTCACTCAGCAGAGCAAGTATGTTTTCGCTACTTGAGGGGGTACTTGAGGGGGTGCTTGAGGGGGTAGGTTGCAATTCTGCAGGTGGATTGATGAGCATATAGCGATTCTTCAGTTCATTGTGTTCCCCAAGAAGCAGGTTCCTAAAGAAATTTTCTAAAAAGTGATAGTCATAATCTACCCCTTTGGTGGCATTTTTATAATTGGCTCGCACCAAGGCATTGCGGAAATACCAAGAGTTGCCTGCAAAGAGACTATTATCAATATCAAACCCTATAGACCGCAAATACAGAATAGTGAAAACGGCAGTTGTGCGGGTATTTCCCTCACCGAAAGCATGTATCTGCCATAGCCCCGCAGTGAAACGTGCAATATGGGCAATGATTTCGTCTTGCGACAATCCCTTGTAACTGAATGCCCGTTCCTGCTCAAGGTCATATTCTATGGCTGGGCGTATATCCATACAATTCAGGTAACTGACCGTATCTCCCCTTAGCACCCATTCTTTCTTTGTGATGTTGTAGTCGCGTATTCGTCCTGCAAACTTGTACACGCCTGTAAAAAGATGTTTGTGTATAGCCAAATACCCCTGCAGAGTGAAACCCACCGTATTGCTTTCCAACAGTTCCGTAATCTTTGCGGCTACGGAATCGGCTTCAAATTGCTCATCGTCATCGGCTGTATGCGTGGTCTTCGATTGATAGTAGGAGTGTACCAATCGTTGTGCGTCTTTGATACTGATATTCCCCTCGATATGCCGTTTGGCAGTGTCGAGGAGATATTGCGACGGCTTCAGCCCGTCCACATCTTGCAGACCGATGGCTATAGCCCACGCCTCCGCTTTCTCGCGTTGCGAGGGTTCTCCTTGCTGTATGTAATAGTCAAAATCGGTCATTGGGAGTGCAGAACTCAAAAACTCTTGGTAGTTACTATTGAATGCCCTCTAATATCATCTCGCACACCTCGCGGATGGCACCATCGCCACCGGCACGGGTGAGATGGAGAATTCCGGGGATGTCTTTGATTCTACCTACAGCGTTGGTAGGGCAACAAGGGGTGCCGACCGCCTCCAAAAGATCCAAATCGTTGACATCGTCCCCCACGAAACAAACCTCCTCCAACGAGATACCCAACTCGGCACAAATCTCTTGGGCGGCTTCGAGTTTGGTCTGACGCACATTGTCCACCTGACGCCCTACGCCCATACGCAGGTATTCCATGCCCAATTTGCGGGCGCGTGCCGCCACTATCTCGGTGGTCTCGCTGGTGAGAATGCCACAGGGAATGCCCGCCTTGCGCAAACGCACGATCCCCATGCCGTCATAGACGCAGAAACGCTTCATCTCGTCGCCGTTGGCGGAATAGTACATACCGCCATCGGTCATGCAGCCATCCACATCGGTCAGGAACAGTTTTACCGGTTTCATTTCGCTTCTCCTTCCGTGAAAGCGTTCCACCCTTGCGCACGCAATGCCAATTCCTCACCGTTGCGCCCGATAAGGTTGGTGCCGTATTCGGGCTTGGTGATATGGCCGATGATATACAAATCCTCGATAGGAACGAGTTTCTCATAGTCGTTGATGTCGCAGGTGAAGAGCAACTCGTAGTCCTCGCCGCCGTTGAGCGCACAGGTAACGATATTGAGGTTCATCTCTTCTGCCAAAGCGGCGGCCTGGTAGTCGATAGGCAACTTGTCTTCATAGACGGCGCAGCCGACACCGGACTGCGAGCAGATATGCAGCAACTCGGACGACAGACCATCGGACACATCCATCATGGCGGTCGGCTTCACGCCCGCCTTGCGCAGCGCAGCGATGATGTCTCGGCGTGCCTCTGGCTTGAGTTGGCGCTCAAGCAGGTACTCACGCCCATCGAAATCGGGCGTGGCGTTGGTATTGTTGGCTGCCACGATGCGTTCGCGCTCCAACAGTTGCAGACCCATATAGGCGGTGCCGAGGTTGCCCGATACGCAGATAAGGTCGTTGAGTTTGGCCCCGTTGCGATAGACAATATCCTCCGCCTTGGCTGTCCCTAAACAAGTAACGGAGATGGTCAGCCCCGTCAGCGAGGAACAAGTGTCGCCCCCCACCAAATCGACGCCATACCGCTCGCACGCCAAGCGGATACCGCCAAAGAGTTCGTCCATGTCCTCGACCGAGAAACGGCGGCTGATGCCCACCGACACCGTGATTTGCGTGGGCGTACCGTTCATGGCGTAGATGTCGGAGAAGTTGACCACGGCAGCCTTGTAGCCGAGGTGCTTGAGCGGAACATACTCCAAATTGAAATGGATGCCCTCAAGCAGCATATCGCTTGTGACGAGGCAGCGGTCAACACCGTAGTCCATAACGGCGGCATCGTCGCCAACGCCCTTCTTCGTCGAGGGTTGTTTCAGTACAATGTCCTTTGTGAGACGGCGAATCAGCCCAAACTCGCCCAAGGTGGAAATTTCTGTGCGTGCCATATACTTTATTGGTTTCTATCTATTGCCCCCGCAGAGGGACGCCAAGGGGCTTTTATTCCGTCCGCAAAGGTACACTTTTTCCTCGAAGTACACAAGAAGAAATAACAACTATTCATTCCCCCCTCTACTTGTTAAACGAAGAAAAACGGAAAATCTATCACCTCCATACAAAAAAGAAATCACTTTTGCGCGACCCTGTCGATTCGCATTTCGGCACAAAAATTGCTTAAGACTTGTAGGAACGGAATAAATGTTGTAACTTTGCGGGCTTTTTGTAATAGTATGAAGAGAAAGGGCTTATTCTTTTTGTTGGCGGTAGTACTCCTTGCGTCGTGCGGTGAGTACCAGAAGACTTTGAAATCTACCGACCCCGACTATAAGTATCAGCAAGCCCTTGCGTACTTCAACGACAAACAGTATGTAAAGTCGCAGACCCTCTTGGACGATGTTGCGTCTTACTACAAAGGCACGGAACGCAGCGAAGATGTGCTGGCTTACCTCGCACGGAGTTATATGGGGCAGAAAGATTATACCTCGGCTGCCAATTACTACCAAGCCTATATCCGCAACTACCCGAAAGGCAAATACGCCATCGAGGCGCGCTACCAACTCGGGCATTGCTACTACCTTGATTCGCCCGATGCACGACTCGACCAAGAGATAACCCGCCAAGCCATTCAGGCGTATACCGAGTTTGTGGAACTCTATCCAGAGAGCCCCTATGCAGAACAGGCGTACACAGAGATGAGCGAGATGTACGACAAGTTGGCATACAAAGAATACCTGAGTGCCAAACTCTATTTCAACCTCGGCACTTACCTCGGCAATAACTACGAGAGTTGCGAGATTACGGCGAAGAATGCCCTCAAAACCTACCCGAGCAACAAGTACCAGGAGGAACTGAACTGGCTGATACTGCAAGCGAAGCACCAACAAATGCTTGCCTCGTACGAGGACAAGAAAGTGGAGCGTGCCCGCGATACACAAGACGAATACTACAATTTCACCACCGAATATCCCGACTCGAAACACCGCACTGCGGCAGAGCGTATATTCCGTGATGTGCAAAAGATACTAAGGACTAATTAGATTCTATAGAATATATGGATGTAAAACAAATTAAAGCGCCGAAGAATACGATTACGCGCGACATGAACAAGTTGGTAGAGCCGGTAGGCAATGTCTATGAGACTGTAGCCATTATCGCCAAGCGTGCGAACCAAATCAGTTCTACACTCAAGAAAGAGTTGGACGCCAAGTTGCAGGACTTTGCCGTTCCGCAAGAGTCGTCCGACGAGACTTTCGAGAACCAGGAGCAGATAGAGATTTCGCGTTCGTACGAGCGTCTGCCCAAGCCTACTCTGATGGCTACCCAAGAGTTCGTTGATGGCGACTTGGTATACAAGAACAACAACAAGGACGAGGCACTGAAATAGCGCCCTGCCCTCACCTGAGGGGGGGGGAAGGACAGGACAGGCATATTAATTGTTACTTGTTAATCATTGATTGTTACGGGGCAGACACATACTTGTCGGCATCAGTGGCGGCATTGCTGCCTATAAGATTCCTGAGCTTATCCGTCTCCTGCGCAAAGCAGGGGCAGAAGTACGCGTAGCGACCACCCACCATGCGTTGGAGTTCGTTACGGAGTTGACCTTGCAGACCCTCTCGGGCTACAAGGTCTATTCGGATGTGTTCGCCGCTATCAACGAGCACTCCACCGAGCATATCTCGTTGCCAGACTGGGCGGATCTGATGCTCATCGCCCCTGCTACGGCGAATGTACTCTGCAAGATGGCAGGCGGCGTGGCAGACGATGCACTGACTACCACCTTTGCTGCTATGCGCAAGCCCGTGGTGGTTGCGCCCGCTATGAACGACAAGATGTATCTCTCGCCAGCCACACAAGCGGCCATGCAGCGGCTATCCGCGTGGGAGAACATCCTTATGCTCGACTGTGCCGACGGCGAACTGGCGTGCGGGACAAGCGGCAAAGGGCGTATGCAAGAGCCGGAAGCACTCGTAGAGGCCGTAGAAGAGGCACTCACGCCCAAGACGCTCTCGGGCAAACGGGTGCTTATCACAGCGGGACCTACACAAGAGCGTATCGACCCCGTGCGCTATATCAGCAACTACTCAACAGGGAAAATGGGGTACGCCTTGGCGCAAGCCTGCCGTCGTCACGGGGCAGAGGTGGTGCTTGTCTCGGGGAAAACCCACATCCACACCGTATTGGATTTTCCCCGCTTTGAGCAAGCGCCCCGCCTGCAACGCATCGATGTAGGCTCGGCACAAGAGATGTACGAAGCATGCGTAGCGGAGTTTCTGCAAGCGGACTTGGCTATTCTGTCGGCTGCCGTTGCGGACTTCTCTCCAAACAGTATCTCACCTATCAAGATAAAGAAACGCAACGACGAGGACACCCTCACACTGACGCTACAGAAGACGCCCGACATCGCTGCCACGCTCGGGCAACAGAAAAGCAAAGGGCAACGCTTGGTCGGCTTTGCGCTCGAGACCAACGATGAGGAGGCACACGCCCTCCATAAGTTACGCAGCAAGGGGCTCGACATGATAGTACTCAATTCGCTTCGTACACCCAACGCCTGCTTTGGCTACGACACCAACGAGGTAACAGTCTATCGGACTGTACCTCTTTCTTCAGGACAAGAGAGCGACAGTTCTGCCTCTTCTTTACCACAAGAAAGCACCATTGTTGCGGAGGGTATTACCAAAACGACTTATCCGTTGCAGGACAAGTCGCTGATTGCCGAAGATATTGTTGCCGAAGCGGAACAGTTGTTCTAATGGCGGCTATTCTACCGGGCAGCCATTCTCCCAAAAGCCCTTTTACAAGAAAACAAGCCCTTTACCACTCTGCCTGCGCAGAGTGGTTTTCTTTTGGATAGAGACTACCGCATTGCTTGCAGGCGCGGTGGGCGGTACGCTGAGTACGACGCTGTTGGGTACGAGTCATCTCGGGATTACGATAGGGATTGCCCACACAAGAATATGCTTTCTTTTTCTGAGCCTGTCGGGTACGGGGCTGATTGAGCAGTACCTCGAGGACGGCACAAGAGGCGGTATAACGACCGTATTGATAATTAAGGTGGTAGCCATCACGGCAGAGTATGTCGCCCATGGTGCGGCGGGCGTTCTGCACCGCCATACCGCAGGGAATGAGCAGGAGGTCGGGATGACGCTGCAAGACCCATGCCGTAGTGGCGCAGATGCTGTCGTACATCTCCGTTTGGCTGTTGTGGTAGCGGGGGAAGTCTGGGTGGTGACTGTCGGCGGCGTATGCCCACGTCATAAGCCAACACAAGCGGGCTGCGGGCTGATAATGGCGCACCGTATCGATCAGGGCAGATAGGAATGGTTCGAAAGTGGTGCGGTCACCGCTATCGCCACTGGCTTGCTGCAGGGTGATATAGTCCCAACGGCGTTCACGGAGTGCCTGCCGGAGCGTAACGCCCTCGTTGACTTGCCGCTTGCCTTCGACGATAAGGCGGTAACTGTATGCGGCGGTGTCTGCCACGAAAAAAGCATAGTGTTGGGCAAGGGAGCAGCCGCCGTAGTAGAGGTTGCCTATCAGGACAGGTTGCCCTGCGGCAGCAGCGAGCGGTGCCAGTTCCTGCTCCACGGCGTCCCACGAGAAACTATTGCCTATGCAGAGCAGGCGAATCGTGTCTTGCTCCGTACAGGGCACCCTATTCGTATGCTGCAGAACCGTACGGGACGAAGCAAAAACCCCTGCTCCACCTATGGAGAAAAGGCAGAACACAGCGACGAAAACACTGACCGAGAGAAAGGAATATCGCTTAGGCATAACTCAAATACCGCTCAGGTACGGGCTTGCTTGCGGCGGCGTACAAAGACAAAGAGGGCATAGAATGCAGAGAGCGCAAGCAACACCCAAGTACCGTCGCCCACGGGCAACGCCGGGGTATCGGGTGCCGTATCGTCCTTGTCTATCACGGGCGGTGCGTGCCGTACTCCCACGGCTACAGCCGAGAGGTCTTGTGCGGCGAAGACGATATTATAGTTCCCCATTTGCATCGCTGTAGATCGGAACGCCATAGTGGTAGTGGTCGTGTATATCTGTGCAGGCTGTGCGTTCTGCCAATCGTTGGTGGCAGCGGGGAGGGTATATTGTTGCCCGCGCACAGGCATAAGGACTATGAGCAACAAGAGAATAATGTATATACGCTTTCTCATTTCTTTTCGTTTTCCCTAATTACAACACGATAGTTTGACTAACTGCGTTGGTACGGACGATATAACAGCCCGAGGGCAGCATGATGGTAGCCGTCTCTGTTCCCTCGGGGAACGCCTGCAGCAGTGTACCCGCTACGGTATAGACGCTCACGGCACTGCCTGCGGGCAGAAGGGTCAGCGTGTTGCCGTCCACTGAGTACGCCAGGGCGTTTGCGTCAATAACCGGTGCACCGTTGCCGGTAGGCGTTTTGTCTTCCGCCATGCGGATTGCCATGGAGCGTGGTGCACGGGAGACAGACATCGTAGTTGCCAATGCCAAGTAGCACTCCGAGGGGTAGAGCGTCTGCTTACCCTCGTGGAGTATGAAATTGCCCTTCAGCAGATAGATATCCGATACGGTCTGATTCTTCATTGTTGTATTGCTGTACATCTGCACATTGGAGGCACTCTGCTGCGTGAAATCGTCAGAGAGTGTCTGTCCCCCCTCGCCATAGAAGATAATATCCTTATCCAGATAGTAATCATCCGGGAAGCAAACAATGTAGGCTTTTCCTTTCTCTATCTCCGATGCGTAGCCATACACAGGCGTGTCGTCCGACTTATTTCCCGACTGCTCGCGGAGCCAGTAGTTACCGTCCGCTACGCCTTTGTTGACCGGCACTATTTCGTACTCCTCACCGTCTTCTACTACAACTACACGGCTAACATCAAAAGGCAGTGTAAGTGTCTCATACACATTGGGGGTAAAGACACGGTGGAAAGCGATGGCACCTGCTTCGGTGCAGTCCACTTCAGTCGTCTGAGCAGAGGGGTGGTTATGGTGGTATATGTCAGTGTCCCAACCGATTGGGTAGATATAGGTGGAATCTATCTTCCATGCCTTACTATACGACGAACGCAAACCGCAATCGACGTAGGTAATACGCTGCACATGGAAGGTATTCAGGTATGTACCAAAAGGTGTGCCGCTGAGCCCGGGCGGTGTCTCGCTCCTTACCGTAAGGCTATCAAGCCAGACGAAGTTACCGAACGCCATATCCTCAATAGTTTCCAGCGTAGAAGGCAGAACGAGCGAGGTAACAAGCGAGTCGTTACAGAACGCGCGGTTACATATTTTGATAATGCCCTCCGGGATAGTGATTTTCGTCAGACTTGTGCAGTCGCGGAACGAAGCCGTATCGATAACAGTTATCGTCTTCGGGATAACGAGTTCGGTAATCTGTTTCCGCGAACTCAATGCATAAGAGGCAATCTCTTTCACCGTATAGGTCTTGCCCTCGTACTCGATAGAGTCCGGCAGCACAACTACCCCCGAAAGGTCTATAACCGGCGAAAGCAGACGCACTGCGGTAGCATCATCATCCAATGCTTGGAAACGATAGCCGTCCACAATGATTTCTTTTGTGGCGCAGGGGTCATCTATAGTATATGCATACCCTTTGCCATTGTAGTCGAACGACTTAGAGTACTCATCGTATGCCCCACAAGGCACATGGATGGTACGCAGCTCATAGGTTGGCTCTTTCAGACTCCAATAGAACGCACCGGCATGGAGCGACGGGCGTGTCTCACTCTCAAAGGTAACGGAGGAGCAATTTATCAAGTTACCGAAAGCATAGTTCTCTATGCGCTTCACCGATGCAGGGATAGTCAGTTCCGTTACTTGGAGTGCGCCCAGGAACGCACGGTTGCCTATCGTGTCTATTCCCTCGGCGAGCGTAATCGTCTCGAGAGAAGAACAGTTACGGAATGCAGCGGAGTCAATCACCGTAACGGTAGAGGGGAAAGCAACTGCCGTCACATCCGAACGCCCCTCAAACGCCACTTTCTCCACACGCACCACGGTGTATGTTATCTCCTCGTTCTCCACCGTAGAGGGAATGACGAGCGCACTCGTCAGCAGACCAGCAGGCCCGATGACCTTAACCGTTGCGGCACTCTCGTCTATCACACGGTAACACAGCGTACCGTCGTCGAACTGTATTATATCCGACTTCGGGTCAACGATCATGTATTTACTCGTATAATTACCGCAGTAGTTCTTGTACACATCGAAGGTAGCGAAAGTCCCTTCCGGTACATAGATCTTCCGCACATCGAAAGAAGGAGTCTTGCCCGCAAAAGCAAAAGCCGCCGAATTCATCTTGGGCATCGTGCTGCCCAAGAAAGTTACGCTCTCCAACGCAGGCATATTGCCAAACGCATATTGGTCAAGGAACTTTATCGTCTCAGGAAGCGTTATCTCCTTAACTTTCATATCGTTACAGAACGCACGGTTGCCTATCGTATCCACCGCATCGCCCAGCGTAACGCTGACCAGCGAAGAGCAGTAATAGAATGCATATCCGTCGATTTTGGTAACCGTAGAGGGCAGCGTAACCGAAGTAATCACCGCACCGCGAAAACCAGACTCCGCCACTCGGGTAACGATATACGAAATATCGTCCGCCGTAAAGCCGGAGGGTATATTCAATTCGCCTGCGGGAGCCGTTGCACCAGCCGACACGCTGACATTCTTCGAACCGTCTGTATTCTGCGAAAGAATGGTATAGCCTAAACCGCCGTACTCGAAATCGTACGCCGTCGCACCAAGCGCACACAGCCATATCAAAAGAAGAGTAGCAACCTTTTTCATTACAGTTAAGAGGTAAGTTATGATCGATAATTGGATTACATCCGAAAGATTCGTCTTTCGCAAGCAACAACCATACCGCCACGCAAAAGACGCTGCAAAGATACACATTTTTTGCGACATACACAAAATAAAGCGACAAAAAAGTATTTTTTTCTGTCAGGCCGCTGTCTGTAGTTTCTATTGGGCAATGCAATTTTTTAGTACTCAAAAATCAATCTCCTTGTGAAGGATACTGGAATAGGGGGGAAGAAAGAGGGCTTCCAAGGAAAAATGCAACACAAAAAGTGGAAGGGAACGCGAATGTTC